>CAYFMB010000084.1:0-7760 GCA_964344095.1 uncultured Klebsiella sp. | reverse complement strand
AGACGTTGAACAGAAACTCCATGACATCGCCCTCGGCCACGATGTACTCCTTGCCCTCGGCCCGCAGCCAACCCTTGTTGCGGGCTTCGGCCAGGGAGCCAGCTTCAAGCAGTTGCTTGTAGCCGATGGTCTGGGCGCGGATGAAGCCGCGCTCAAAGTCGGTGTGAATGACTCCGGCCGCCTGAGGAGCACTCATGCCGGCCTTAATCGTCCAGGCCCGGGTTTCTTTTTCGCCCGTTGTGAAATAAGTGCGCAGGCCGAGGAGTTTGTAGGTCGCTCGGATCAGACTCGCCAGGCCGCCTTCGTCAACGCCCAGACCCGCCAGAAACTCGGCCCGATCCTCGTCGGGCAGCTCGATCAACTCGGCCTCCACCTGGGCACTGATGCGCACGGTTTCGGCGCCCTCTTGGGCGGCTAGCGCAGCGACGGCCTCGCAGAAGTCATTGCCGCCGGCCAGATCGTCTTCGCTGACGTTGGTGGCGTAGATGATCGGCTTGGCCGTCAGCAGCCCCAGGGGTTTGATCAACGGAGCTTCTTCGTCCGTGAGCGTCACGCTGCGGGCCGCGCCGCCCTGCTCGAGCACCTGCTGAATGCGGGCCAGGGCGCCATCTTCGAGCTGGGCTTCCTTGCTGTTGCGCAGCTGCTTGACCAAGCGCTCACGGCGTTTTTCAACCTGGGACAGGTCGGCCAGACCCAGCTCCAGGTTGATGACCTCGGCATCGCGCACCGGATCCACTGAGCCCGAGACGTGGATCACGTCGTCGTTCTCGAAGCAGCGCACCACATGAACGATGGCGTCGACTTCGCGAATGTTGGCCAGAAACTTGTTGCCCAGGCCCTCGCCCTGGCTGGCGCCTTTAACCAAGCCGGCGATGTCGACAAACTCGACCCGGGTCGGAATCAGCTCCTTGCTGCCGCTCAGGTCGCTGAGCTGCTGCAGCCGCGGGTCGGGCACCGCCACCACGCCCGAGTTGGGCTCAATGGTGCAAAAGGGGTAATTGGCGGCTTCGGCCTGGGCGTTGGCCACCAGGGCGTTGAACAGGGTCGACTTGCCCACGTTGGGCAGCCCGACGATTCCGGCTTTGAGCATGGTCGGAATCTACGGGCTCGCTCTGCCCCAGACGCTACGGGCGGCCATCCACCCACAAAGCGGGAACGTCGCCCGCGAGACTGCTCTGAGCTACGACGCCGGCCATCACCAGCCTCATGCCCCCGAAACCGGCCAATCCGTCGTCGCGGCCTGTGGCCCTTGCTCCGTTGGAGCAGCCCAAACGGCCGTTGTGGCAGCGCCGCCGCGTCTGGATCGGCGCGTCGTTGGCGGGTTTGCTGCTCGTTTCTGTGGCCGGTCTCAACTGGCGCAAGACCAGCGAACAGCGCGCGAGCCTGGCCCGCTACACGGTGCAGGCGCAGCGCGGCAGCCTGCCGGGTGTCATCGCCGCCACCGGTGAGCTCGATGCCATTGAACGCGTCAATGTCAGCCCCAAGCGCCAGGGCGTTCTGGCTCAGCTTTTTGTCGATGAAGGCGATCGGGTGAATCAGGGCCAGGCGCTGGCTCGCATGGATCCCGGTGACCTCTCCGATCGCTGGCAGGAGTTGGAGGCGAACCTGCGTTCGGCCGAAGCCAATCTGCAGCGCAGCCGCAACGAGTGGCAACGGCGTCAGCAGCTGTACCGCAGCGGTGCAATCAGTGCTGATGACTACAACCGCGCCGAAGCGACCTTCAAGGTCGACCGTGCGGCGCGCCAGGCAGCCCTGGAGCGTCTGCAGCAGCGCACCGTCGAGCAGGAAGACCTGATTGTGCGTTCGCCGTTTGCCGGGCAGGTGAGCCAGCGCTATGCCGTTCGGGGCGCCTTTGTCACACCCACCACCACAGCATCGTCGAGCCTCGGTGCCACCAGTTCCTCGATCGTTGAGCTGGCCCGGGGGCTTGAGGCTGTCGCCAAGGTCCCTGAGAGCGATGTGGGCCGCTTACGGGTCGGTCAGCTGGCCAGCGTGCAGGTGGATTCCTTCCCGGATCAACGCTTTGCCGCCAGGATCCGTCAGATCGCCCCGAGGGCGATCAAAACCAACAACGTCAATTCCTTTGCGGTCAAGTTGGCGTTTTTGCAGCCGGTGCCGCAGCTGCGCATCGGGATGACGGCCGAGATCGAGTTTCAGATCGGCAATGTTCCCCCTCAAACCCTGGTGCCGACCGTGGCTGTGGTCACCGAAGATGGCCGACCCGGTGTGCTGCTGGTGGGCCAGGGCAACCAACCCAAATTTCAGCCGGTGGAGCTGGGCATGAGCAGTGGCCGCAGCACCCAGATCCTGAGTGGCCTGGCTCCGGGCACGCGGGTGTTCATCGACCTGCCGCCCTGGGCCAAGAAAAAGCGTTAAGTCAGCAGTCGGCGGGCGGCCTCGACGATCCGCCCACTGGCATGACCGTCGCCAAAGGGGTTGTGGGCCTTCGCCATAGCGTCATAGGCCACCGGATCATCGAGCAACAGGCTGGCTTCGCGCACGATGTCAGCGCTGTCTGTGCCGATCAGCCTGGCGGTGCCGGCATCGACCGCCTCGGGTCGCTCGGTGGTGCGTCGCAGCACCAACACCGGTTTGCCGAGGGCCGGAGCCTCCTCCTGCAGACCGCCTGAGTCGGTCAGCACCAGGGTGGCTTCGCGCATGGCGGCCACCAGCCGGTCGTAGTCGAGCGGCTCGCACAGATGGGCACGGGGGTGGTCGCCGAGCAGGGCTTGCAGCGGTTCGCGCACGGTTGGGTTGCGATGCAGCGGCAGCAGCAGCGCCACATCCTCGTGCCGCTGCAGCAGTTGCTTGAGACCAGCTCCGATTTGCTGCAATCGTTCGCCCCAGTTTTCGCGGCGGTGGACCGTCACCAGAATCAGGCGCTCCCGGCTCAGATCCAGACCGTCATGTGCAAACGGGGCCGCCTGCTTGGCCATCAGCAACAGGGCATCGATCACCGTGTTGCCGGTGGTGAGAATCTCGCCCACGACCCCCGAAGCACGGCAGTTGGCTGCCGAGCGCTCGGTGGGGGCGAAATGAAGCTGGGCCAGTTGCGAGATCAGGCGCCGGTTGGCTTCCTCTGGAAAGGGATCGAGGAGGTTGTCGGTGCGCAGGCCCGCCTCCACATGGCCAACCGGGATCTGTTCGTAGAAGGCGGCAAGGGCTGCGGCAAAGGCGGTGGTGGTGTCGCCCTGCACCAGAACCAAGTCGGGACGGTGGGCTTCGAAGTCCTGTTTGAGGCCCTGCAGGGCTGCGCAGGTGATGTGGGTGAGGGTCTGTTTCGGCGCCATCAGCGCCAGATCGTGGTCGGCCTGAATGCCGAACAGATCCATCACCTGGCTCACCATTTCACGGTGCTGACCGGTGAGCACCACCCGGGTGGCGAAATCGGAGGCCTGCTGAAAGGCCTGGATCACCGGCGCCAGCTTGATCGCCTCAGGCCGGGTGCCGAGCACGATCGTGACCAGGGGCAGGGGCGTCAAGGTCGCACGGCCGGGCTGAACCCACTGTCTCATGACAACTTCGATCCCATGACAACGTCGACCCCCGGCGCGAGACTGGGTTTTGCCGTGGTTGGCCGTCGTCATGACCCCGCCGGATGCTCAGAGCCCCTTCCCGCGCAGCAGCCCATTTCCGGCGGCCAACCCCGCGCCAGGACGAAGCTCCTTTCCGGCAGCCAGCCCCTTCCCCGGCGTGAGGACTGCCCCACCGCTGGTGCCCGAACCGCCGCCAGCACCGCCCTTGGTGCCCGAACCGCACCCGGACATGGCCGTCGTTCCCTCGGTTGAGCCTGCCCTCGGGCCAGCGAGCCTCGAGGAGATCGTGCGCATCGCCCATGAGAAGGGTTACTCCGATGTGCACCTGGGGGTCGGTGAAGAGCCCCGCTTTCGGGCCCGCGGCGAGATGCAGCGCACCGGTTGGTCGCCAACCGATGCAGCCACGTTTTCGCGCTGGTTGCGCGAGATCCTGAGTCCGGCTGACGTTGACAGCTTTCAGCGCGACAAGGAGTACGACGGCTCCCATGCCTTCAGCTTTGTGCGGGTGCGCATCAACCTGCTTGATTCGCTGCGGGGGCCGGCCATGGTGCTGCGGCTGATTCCTCAGACGATTGCCAGCCTCGAGGAGCTGCGGTTGCCAGCGGTGCTGCAGGAGCTGGCAGCCCGGCCCAAGGGGCTGATCCTGGTGACAGGTCCCACCGGCTCGGGCAAGAGCACGACCCTGGCGGCCATGATCGACTGGATCAACCGCAACATGGCGCGCCACATCCTCACGATCGAGGATCCGGTTGAGTTTGTGCATCAGAGCCGCCGCTCACTGGTGCGGCACCGCGAGGTGGGCCTGCACACCAAGGTGTTCCACAACGCTTTGCGCGCCGCCCTGCGAGAGGACCCCGATGTGATTCTGATCGGCGAGATCCGTGATCAGGAGACTCTGTCGACGGCGCTTGAAGCCTCCCAGACCGGTCACCTGGTGTTCGGCACCCTGCACACCAACTCGGCGGTCAAGACGATTGAACGGATTCTGGGTCTGTATCCCGCTGCCGAACAGGAGGCCATCTGTCGCTCGGTTTCCGAGTCCTTGCTCGGGGTGGTGGCCCAAGGGCTGCTCAAGACCAGCGACGGCAAGCGCTGCGCTTTTCACGACATTCTGATCAACACCGACGCCTGCAAGGACTACATCTTGCGTGGCGAGCTTGAAGCGATCGAGGAGATCATGGCCCGCAGCGGCTTTGACGGCATGCAGACCGCCAATCAAGCCCTGCAGAAGCTGGTGGAAGAGGGGCGTTGCAGCGCCGACGATGCGTTGGCTCAGAGCCTCAAACCCAACGAATTGGCTCAGGCCCTGCGCGGTCGCAGCTAGAGCTCAGAGGTTAGCCAGCCTCGCGATCAGCAGCACACTCAAGCCAACGGAGAGTCCCAGCATCGCCAGGCGGCCGTTCCAGATTTCGGCCTGGGGGGTGAAGCCGCGGCGCCAAGCGTTCAGCTCGCTGGGGCTCGCCGGCTCCTGGCTGATCACATCATCATTTGCAGGGGCCATGGCACTCCAGCCTGGACCTGCGAAGCCTAGAGCGATTCAGAAGCGCGCTGGGGTATCAAACAAGGCAGCAGCGTCGTTCAAAGGCCAGCGGGCGGCAATGCCCAGCGCTGTGGAGCTGTGTTGGCCGCGGGCCAGCCACTGACAGGCCGCTACACCGATCATCGCCGCATTGTCGGTGCAGAAGTCGAGCGGGGCCAGGCGCCAGTGCAGGCCGTGTTGCTGGCAGGCCTGCTCCATCAAGGCCCGCAGCCGCCGGTTGGCTGCCACACCGCCGACCAGCACCACGGTGTCGAGACCTTGATCGGCTGCGCAGCGGCAGCTGCGCTCGACCAACACGTCGGCGACCACTTGCTCGAAGCTGGCGGCCAGATCGGCCACGGGCAGCGGGCCGCCCTGCTGCTCCAGAGCACGCACCTGCCGCAGCATGGCAGTCTTCAAGCCGCTGAAGCTGAAGTCGTAGGGATAGAAGCCTCCCTCTGGCCGCGACACCCGGCCCTTGGGCAAGGCAAAGCGCTGGGCATCGCCCCCCGCGGCAACGGCGGCGATCGCCGGACCACCGGGATAGCCGAGTCCGAGCAGCCGCGCCACCTTGTCAAAGGCTTCGCCGGCCGCGTCGTCGTGGCTGCGCCCTAGCCGGCTGTACTGCCCGGGACCGTCCACCCGAATCAGCTCGGTGTGTCCGCCGCTCACCAGCAGCACCAGATAAGGCGGCTGCGGCGGGTTGGCATCGAGCTGGGCCGAGCACAGGTGGCCTTCCAGATGGTGGATGCCGAGAAAGGGTTTGCCATGCAGGCGGGCCAGGGTGCGCCCCGTCACCGAGGCCACCAGCAGGGCTCCGGCCAGGCCGGGCGCCACCGTGGCGGCAATGCCATCGAGCTCGGTCATGCCCAGGCCGCTGCTGACCAGGGTCGCGTCGATCAGTCCGGGCAGGGCCTCGACATGGCGGCGCGAGGCGATTTCAGGCACCACCCCGCCCCAGCGGGCATGTTCAGCCACCTGGGAGGCAACGGAACTGGCGAGCACCGTGCGATCGCGCACAACGGCCGCTGCCGACTCGTCACAACTTGTTTCGAGGGCTAGGACTGTGGGCATTGACTCTGAATGTCTCACCTACTGTCCGCTGGTGACATCCTGCCTTGCGGCTCGATCCGATGCGCCGACTCTTTCCCCGGCTGTTCGCAGCACTGCTCTCCATTTTTCTGCTGATCGGCGTGGCCCCCGCTGCCAACGCTGACGTGGCTGGCCTCACCCCCTGCAGCGAGAGTGCTCGCTTTCAGCAACGGGCTGCAGCCGCCAAGACCGACCAGGCCAAGGCACGCTTTGCCATGTATAGCCAGGCCGTCTGCGGCGCTGATGGTCTGCCCCACCTGATCGTTGATGGCCGCTGGAGCCATGCCGGCGATTTCATGATCCCTGGCATCGCCTTCCTGTACATCGCCGGCTGCATTGGTTGGGCCGGCCGCAGCTACATCATGGCCGTGCGCAGCCGTAAGGACGCCACCATGCATGAGATTCAGATCGACGTGCCTCTGGCTCTCAAGTGCACGATCGGTGCTGCCAGCTGGCCCCTTGCTGCCCTTGCCGAATACAAGGGTGGCAAGCTTCTGGAAGCAGACAGCAAGATCACCGTTTCACCGCGCTGATCCGGTTTTCCACTGATCCCACTGCATTCACTGGTTCGCCATGAAAAAGTTCCTGACAACAGCACCTGTTTTTGCCGCTCTCTGGTTTGCTACCACAGCCGGCATCATGATTGAGTTCAACCGCTTCTTCCCCGATCTTCTGTTCCATCCCCTCTGATTGTTGGGATGGTTCAAACCAACACAACAGCGGCCTGATCGGCCGCTTTTTTGTTGTCATCTTTCAGCAAAGGAGAGCCGTCAGCTCTCGCAGGCCTGGCCCAGTGCCATGTGCTGCTCGAGTGCGGCCAGGGCGAGATCGAGATCGGCGTTGGTGATGCAGGCGTCAAATTCGCCTGCAGCGGCCAGTTCAATCCTGGCCCGCTCCAGACGCCGGCCAATGGCCTCCTCGCTGTCGGTGCCTCGGCCGCGGATGCGTCGCTCCAGCTCCTCAAGGCTGGGGGGCTCAATGAACAGCTGCAGACCCGCTGGAAAACTCTGGCGCACCTGACGAGCCCCTTCCAGTTCGATTTCGAGCAGCACGGGTCTGCCTGCCTGGAGCTGCTGCTCAATCGCCGCTCGGGGTGTGCCGTAGAGGTTGCCGGCAAATTCGGCCCATTCCAGAAAACCGCCAGCGGCGATCTGCTGCTCGAACCGCTCGCGGCTCAAAAAGAAGTACTGCACCCCGTCGCTTTCGCCGTCGCGGGGGGCGCGAGTGGTGGCCGAGATCGACAGCCAGATGTCGCGATGACGCTGCAGCAGCCGCTGCACAAGGGTGCCCTTGCCGACGCCGCTCGGCCCGGTGATCACGGTCAGACGCCCGGGGCTGGTCATGGCGGCAGCAGGGTGGAACCAGCCAGCAGAGTAGAAGTCGCACCCAGCCCAGATCGTTGCCCAAGCTCCAGCCCATGGACCTCACCAGCCTCCTGGCGGTGCTGGCTGAGCTGCGCGGCCGCGTGCTGCCGGCGCGCTTTGAGAAGGCACAGCAGCCCAGTGCCCAGGTGGTGCAGCTGGGCTTGCGCTCGCTGCAGGGCCTGCACTGGCTCGAGTTGAGCTGGCAGGCCGAGGCGCCCCGGCTGCACGGCGTGCCCGCCCCGCCGCGTC
>CAYFMB010000083.1:0-7812 GCA_964344095.1 uncultured Klebsiella sp. | reverse complement strand
CTAGACAAGGATCAACTGCGGGCTCCTGCCTTTGCCGTTGCGCCTCAACGCGGCGCCTATGTCATTGGACCGATTCGAATCCGCACTGGGATGTTGGGCCGTGGATCGAGCGGCCCCTTGAGGAGGTGCGCAAAGAGCTCCATGTGCTCTGAGACCAGGCCCCCGCTGATCAGGAATCTGCGCGACGCACGGTTCCCTTGTTTCCCGCCAAAGCAAGGTGCAAGATGATGCAGCAGAGATCGTTGATACGCCAACGCCATCGAGGTTATGCAGGGCTTTTGCTCGCATGCCTGTTATTGATGGGGACTCTGATGTTGCCCCGGAGTCTTATTCAGCTTGTCAATGTTGGCTATCTGATTTTGCCATTTGTGTTGCTGATTAGTCTCGGTGGCCCCGGCGAAGATGGTCGCTTCACAAGGCTTAAAACGTCGCTCTATCGCCTGCTTTCAGGGCTCACCCTGGTTGGTTCAGTGGTGTGGTTTTTTGTGCCAAGTTTATTCCAACGTGGCTCAGGTATGGCGGTGATTGGCTTGTGGATCTTGCTGGTGATCTGGAGTTGCGAGCGATTGATCCGGTATCTGGCTTTGGAGAGGCGCGTGAACCGAGATGTGCTGATGGGTGCGCTGGCTGGTTATTTATTGCTCGGCCTGTCTGTTGGTTTATTATTTAATATTCTGGAAATTGTTGTTCCGGGTAGTTTTGCTGCTGACCCTGATCTGAAATCAGCGCTCTCGCATTCTGTTTCGAGTCTTGCGGGTCAGGGTGCTCGGCAAGCAATCTTTGTTGAGCTCAACTACTTTGCTTTCATTACACTCACGACGACTGGCTATGGTGATATCCATCCGCTAACCGCGCAGGCACAGATGATCTGTGTGTTTTGTTCAATTGCAGGGACGACGTATTTGGCCCTGGTGATGGGGTTGCTGATCAGTCGCTATTCGGCTGCTGATGTGGCAGATGAGCTCGATCACGCTTGAGGTGGTTCGATGACCAAACCAACGGCATGCCTGGGAGCGTTGAAGCGCACTCGCCCGTCAGAACTCTTGTGATGACATTGCGTTGACCTTCGTTTGCTGTCAATGGCCCGCGTGCCTGTTCAGCTCTCGAGCAGTGCCATGCCCCGCCGATGAATCTCGCGGGCGTAATCGGTCCAGGTGCCCTGGCCCCAATACCGAAAGCAGCTCGTCTCGAGCAGCAGCAGGTGCAGTAGGGCCTGTTGGTACAGCGGCGTGGTGGTCACGGCAGGCTCTTGGGCGAGCAGTGGGTCAAAGCGGGCATGAAAGCGGGCGCTCAGTTCATTCATCGGCTCGAGCACGTTGGCGTAACCCGCCACCCAGCTCAAGTTGTTGGTCCACGAGGCACCCTCCATGGCAAAGCCGGGGTCGCTGGCTTGTAGCGCCGCGATGGCCGCGTCAACGGCCGCCTCGCCAGAGGCGTCGCCCAGCTGCAGCCACAGGCGCTGCTGCCCCACCGCCTGAATGGCGGGGTAGTGATCAGGGTTGACACCACTCGCTTCAACCAGTTCAAGGAACTCGCTGCCATTGATGGCGGCGGTGCCGCATGCCTCACCAGTCAGCCGCCGGTTGGCCTGGCGAAACGCCTCAGGAAACTCGTTCATCATCACGCCGCCGTTTTCACCGTCGGCGATCTGGGCCACCAGCGCCGGCATCGAGTTCTTGTCCAGCTGTTGTCGGCCCAACCCCATGGCCTCGTAACAGGGCTGCATCTGCCCCACCAATTTGGTGTCAGAACCCTGGGTCTTGATCAGGGCGGTGATGCCCAGGGTCTGGCCCTGGGCGTTGCGGGCCACCAGTCGGTTGGGCAGGCGCGTCTGCTCGCGGCTCAAGGGCGAGCCATCAGGGTTTTCAACGCTGTGCTCCTGCACCAGCAGCCAGCGGTAGCCGCAGGCCAGCAGCGCCTCAACCAAGGCATACAGCGTGTCGGGATGGTTGGGCAGGTGCATCTCGGGGGGCGAGAAGCCCTTGACCCGCGCCAGCGCCTCATCGCCAAACAGGGCGGCGAACTGGTGCTGCCAGGCCAGCAGCTGCAGCTTGAGATCAGGGATCGGTGTTGAGGGAGCCACGGCATGGCCCCAAAACGTGCCGAGCCATTCGACGTGGCTCTGCATGCGCGGGTCGCAAGCCAGGTAGCGCCACGCTTCGACAATGTCGCGGCGACCCATCTGCTCAACGCCCCACAGCAACGTGCCGGAGACATCAAGCATGATGCGCGGATTGCAGCCCTGATCGATCAGCTCGGGCAGCAGATCAGCCATGCGCCGGTAGCACTGCGCAAACGGCTCGGCGTTGTGGTTGTCCCCCTCGTTGGGGTGCTCAACCATGAACTGCAGGTGGGAGATCAGCTCCCCATCGGCCCCCGCTGGAATCACCGGCTGATGCAGGTGCAGCGCGCAGGCAAAGGCGGCATCGATCGACTGCAACGCAAGGTTCGAGTGCTGCAGGGCAACGGGCCGCTCGTGTTGCACCAAAGCCAGGATCTCGGCCTCGCGCCCAGCGATGGGCGGCGGTTCAACAGCAGGCATCAGGCTGACGGCGCCATGGTCATCATCGCGGCTCCAGAGCGGATCGCCAATCACGCGTCATGGACCCAGGGCTTGGCTGACAAGTCCTGCTCGACTGTTGGTGCGCCTGCCGATGGCGTGGCCGATCGGCCACGATCGAATCGTCATCGCGGGGTCGGGAGCATGGAGCTCGAAGGCGTGGTCTTTTACGGCCGCCTGGGTCGGCTGGCGCTGCAGATGTATGGGCTTGATCAGGATCTACAGCGATGGCAGGGCGCCAGGGTGCTCGACTGCCCAGGGGGACCCAGTTCGCTGGCAGCGCTGCTGGCAGCGGTCGGGGTTGAGGTCGTGGCTTGCGATCCGCTCTATGCCCTCAGCAACGCCGAGCTGCGTCAGCGCAGCCTCGATGATCTGCAGCTGTCGATCGCCAAGTCGATCAACAGTCCCATGCTGAGGGAAGGTTTCGACCTGAAGCAGGTGCGGCGCAACCACCTCGAGGGGCTTGAGATGTTTCTGGCCGATCGCGAGGCGCACCCGCAGCGCTACGTCACCGCATCGCTCCCGCACCTGCCCTTTGCGAGCAACAGCTTCGATCTGGTGCTGAGCGGGCATTTGCTGTTCAGCTACGCCCCGGTCGCCGTTGGTGGCCTCATGCTGGGTGCAGGTCTCGATCTTGACTGGCATCGCCGGTCCCTGACTGAGCTGTGCCGTGTGAGCCGCAACACGGTGCGCCTGTATCCAGCTCACACCCAGTCCCTGCCTGCCCAGCCCCATCCCTATGCCAAAGCGTTGCTGTCCGAGCTGCCAGCTGCGTGGCGTGGCCGCTTTGCACCCCGCAACTATGACCAGGGTTTCAGCGGCTTTACCGATGGATTGGAGTTGATCTCAACAAGGATCGAGTCCTGATCGTGATGCAGCTTGCTGCCCGGCCAAGGCTCTGAAGCCGGCCAAGCCCATGGATGGCTGAGCGCAGGCGGCAGACCAGCAAAAACCCCCGGGAGGGCCCGAGGGTCTGGCGATCGAGAACAGATTCAGAGCACTGTGGGAACGTGGCGAAGCCGCTGGCGTTGGCACCTGGGGCCAAGCGACGGAGTGTCGATCAGCTCAGCGCACCTTGTGAGGAATGCCCTCTTTGCCTCGCTGAACGACTCACCCGGGCTGGGTGGAGACTGTTGGAGCAGGGCCGGCAGTCAGCGTGCTTCTGGCCGATGACCCGGTGGCGTGTCGTCCATGGGGGACGCCTCCTTGGTTGATGAACTCAGCTTCGCTGCTTGCCCAAGCTCACGCAATCGGTCATAACACGCATTGCCTGGGGGCGCCGGCTCGATCAGGGTTAGAGATTTGGCGTTGCTGAACGCGCGCTCCCTGATCGTTTCACGATGAACAGCTGTAGTGCGACACGCCGCCGGCATCAAAGAATTCGCGAGGCTTCAGGCGGTTGTACTTGGCCCCCAGTTCTCCTGACAGTTCGTCATAGGGCTGGCTGAACACCTGCTGCAGCTCCTGGATCAGCGTGTTGTCGCCGCATTCAGCCTGTCTGTAGGCCGGGGCGATCAACCACTCACGCCAGGTGATGCTGGGGTTGATGCGTTTCATCGCGGCCGATGTCGCACTGAGCTCGCCGTTGCGCATGATCTGAGCGCGCCAGCGGTCCAGCCATTGGCGCCAGCGCACATCGCGTTGGGCGGAGCTGGGCAGGTAGAAGCTCTCTTGCAGGACTGCGTGGTCGGCGGGGATGTCTGAGAGCTGCTTGAAGAAAAGCGTGTAGTCGGCTTTGGAGAGCACCAGCAGCTCCAGCAGTTCGTTGACCAGGCCGGTGTCGTCATGGCTGAGGCCGAGTTTGCCGGCCCACATCATGTCCAGCTCGTGGTTCATGGCGTCGCTGAACCCCTCGCGCAGCTGATCGAGCCGCGCCAGAGCGTCGCTGTTGTCGGCGAGCAGGGGCCGCAGGGAAGCCCAAAACATGTGGTAGTTGGCTTCGGCAGCAACCGGTTGGTTGAAGAAGCTGAAATGCTCACCGCCGCCGGTCCAGGGCTGAAAGCTGGGGTCAAACGGTTCGCAGAATCCGAATGGGCCGTAGTCGAGCGTGAAGCCACCGGCGGCGCAGTTGTCGCTGTTGAAGTTGCCCTGGCAGTACCCGACGCGCATCCAGTTGGCCACCAGCGCAGTGAGCCGAGCACGAAACAGGCTGGCCAGCTGCACCACCTGCTCGCTGAACGCCAGCGCCGGATCGATCTCTGGGCGGTAGTTGCGCTCGATCAAGTGACTCACGATCATGCGCAATTCATCGAGCGCACCCGGATGGGCCTTGCTGCGGACGCGGCGGGCAAACAGCTCGAGTTGGCCGACCCGCAGAAACGATGGCGCTACCCGCGTCGTGATTGCTGCCGGGTTGTCGACCACAATGTCGGGATCAAAGGATCGGGAGTTGGGGGCGTACCAGGGCCGCCGCACTGTTTCTGCTCTGGACATGATCAGGGTCAACGAGCGAGAGGTTGGAACACCAAGCGCGTGCATGAATTCCTGCGCCAGAAATTCGCGCACGCTGGAGCGCAGCACGGCCCGTCCATCGGCGCCGCGGCAGTAGGGCGTCGGTCCTCCGCCTTTGAGTTGCAGTTCCCAGCGTCTGCCGTTAAACACACCTTCAAACACGGAGATGGCCCTGCCATCGCCGTAGCCGTTGCCGGTTCCAAAGGGGCATTGCTGGGTGTATTCGGTGCCGTAGATCGACAGGGCATAGCCCGTCGCCCAGCCATAGGGGCGCATCGGCGCCTGGGTCACGCTGATGTCGCCAGAGAACAAGCCGATGAACGCCGGGTCTTGGGCGAGCGCATCGCTCAGACCCAGCTCCTGGAACAGCGTGCTGCTGTAGGCCACGATCTCGGGCTCAGGCAGCGGTGTTGGTGTCACCGGAACGTAATGCCCAGAGAACACCTGACGGGGGCGGTGATCACAGCCATCGCTGGTGGCCTGAGGATCCGCATGGAGCGACTCCATCAGCGAATAGTCGGCCCGCTGGGTGAACGCAGCAAAGGTTGTCGTCGTCACGGTGCTGGTGGGTTCTGGGCTAGATGGGCCTGGCCCTGATGCTGAGCCCATCATCTCCGCCTCAGTGCAACCACGGCAGCCCCGTGAGACCGTCTCGGTCAGAGTCGCCCCTCCATTTGGCACGTGCATGCTGCGTTCTTGTCATGGCGATGGGCGCTGGCTGCGCTAACACGGCGTTGAAGACATGCCATCGTCTGACATGCGCCGGGCCGCTTTGCTTCTGCTTCTGTCCATGGTCAGTCACCCTGCAGTTAGGGCTCAGGGCTATGACCCGATGGTGACCGGCAACCAGCAGCAAACGTTGCAGAATCTGCTCAACAATGTGGTTGTCGCCTTGCGACAGAACGATCTGGTCGCGGCCTGCAACCTGCGCGGCCAGGCGTTGAACGTGCTGAACGCCAACTTTGCCGCTTTTCAGGCGTTGTATCCGGCAAACAACTGGAGTGATCTTCAGGTTTCGCTGCAGGGCAGCCTGGACAAATGTCCGCCACACATGCAACCGAGGCAGGGGCAGTCAGGCTCGGGGCAGTGACATCAGCGGCAGCCTCTCAGGGGGTGCCGTTGCTGATCATCGCGGTTGAGACGTTGCATCTGCCACGTCACAACCGTGCCCACCGGGCTCCAGAGCAGGTACGGGATCAGGAGCAGCATCGCGTTTGATGAAACGCCGAAGACCACCACCGCCAGGGCTACGCCCCAGAGCCATCCGGCAAGGCCGACGGCCGTGCCGTTGGCCAGGCGCCGCGTGCGGCAGATCAGCCAGGCGTAGCTCTGAACCAGCAGCAAAAGCCCCAGGTAGCCCGCCATCAACGCAAAGCTCCAGCTGGCGTACCAGCTCAACAGGGCTGAGGTATAGAAGCAGGCATAGATCCCGATCCAGATCAGCGGGATCAGACGCTCAAAGGTGAGCCAGCGCGGGCGTCTGAGTTGCAGAAACCAGCTGAACTCTGCGCGGCTGGGGTTGAGCATGGCCCCGACAGCCAGGATCACCAGCAGGATCAGCAGAGCAGCCACCATGGCACCAGTCTGCTGTTGCGCCAGGCTGGTGGCCGGCCAGCCATTCACCCGTGTCCAGCGATGGGCGCTGCAGCGCTGCTGCCCACCCTTGGCGCTCCATCAGAGTCGTGGGTAGAGGGCCGTGATTGGCTCGGGGTTGTCGATGTCGTAGTCGAGGATGTCGGCCGGCAGCCCCACCTGCGACTCGCGCGGATAGACGCTGAAATCCTCGATGCGTTTGAACAGAGGTAACAACACCTGTGCCAGTGCATTGGGAGCGCCATAAAAGAAGGCGTGATGGCCCAGCAGAAATTCGGTGGACCCTGCACCGCTCGCCTGCTGCTGGGCTTTGAGAAAACGCGTCAGCGCCTCCCGTTCCTCGGGGCTTAGCGAGGGGTGCGCGATCACCGCAAAATCGCGCGCGGCAGCGATCAGTCCAGTGCGGCGCCAGTCCAGGTTTGACAGTGCGGCGATCAGATCGAGGCGCTCGGGGGCAAAGTTGACGCAGGTGAGTTGACGCTCTTCGATCGCCATCACCTGTTCGACGTCGCGGCGCTGGAGCAGCTTCCATTTCTGCCGGGCATCGTCATGAACGACGATCGCTGCCAGGCGCACCCGCGCGTAGCGCTCCAGCAAGGCGCGGTTGGCGGCGCTGCGACCCACAAACGTGAACAGGAACTGGGAGCCTGTGCCGATGTAATCGTCAAGAATCACCAGGGCACGGCGCTGGGCCCCGGGTGGTGGACCTTGGTGCAGTCCTTCGATGTTGTGAAAACAGGTCACCGGCAAGCGGTTGGCCTTGCGGTAGACATAGGAGATCAGATCACCGCTCTTGCACACGAAGGCGCGGCTGAAGTCGATGTCACTGCAGCGCTCGACGTCGAAGCCGTCTTCGGCAAGGTCGAGGCACAACCGCTTGTGCAGAAGCCGGCACTCGCGGATCAGGCGCGCCCAGCCGTGCACCTGCATGCACGTGAGCAGTCGCAGGGCGATCGCCTGATCGCTCGCCTCGAACTGTCCCATCCAGCGGCTCAGGGACGGGCGCGAGATCTCGGCTTCGTTCCAGGCTTCTGCCAGTTGGTCGAGCTGGGCCTGCAGGCTGTCGGTCACGGGGGGTCTGGCGCGCAGGTCAGGCTGCAGGCTATGGACCGTGCATCACCGTTGTTGTTGTGGATGACCACCCGTTGCCCCCGTGGCGCCTCCTGCTGCGGGCAGCTCGTGAACGCGAAGGCCGCTCGCCGGCAGCC
>CAYFMB010000082.1:0-7817 GCA_964344095.1 uncultured Klebsiella sp. | reverse complement strand
TGGTGCTGGGCGGCGGCCTGCGGCCGGCCCTGCCGCCGCGCCGCAGCGTCGAGGTCAACGAGGCGGGCGATCGCCTGTTGACCGGCCTGGCGCTGTTCCACCAGGGCAAGGCACCGCTGCTGGTGTTCACCGGCGGCAAGGTCAAGCTCAGTGCGGCCGACCCCGCGGCCAGCGAAGCCCGCTCAGCGGCCACCCTCGCCGTTCAGCTTGGGCTCAGGCCAGCGCGAATGCTGCTGCTGGAGCAACCGCGCAACACCGCCGAAGAAGCGCTCGCTGTGCAACGGCTGGCGGCTCAACGGGGTTGGCACACGCTGCTGCTGGTGACCAGTGCCACCCATCTGCCCAGGGCCCTGGCCACGTTTGAGCGGCACAGTGCGTTGGTGGTCGTTCCGGTGGCCTGTGACTACCAGCTGCCTGATCGGGCCCAGTGGGGTTCCCCCACCTTTGGCAGCGTGATTCAGGACGTGCTGCCAGATGCTGCGGCGCTCAACAGCAGCAGCATCGCGCTCAAGGAGCACCTGGGTTTATTGATCTATCGCCTGCGAGGCTGGGGCTGAGTCAGGCCTTGGGTGCTGGTGGCACCAAGCTCACGCCCTCGGGCGGCGGGGTGGGGTCTGGATCGGCGATCAGCATGTGCTGCAGCACGATCTCAGGGCGCTCGCTGTCACGCCAGCGGATTCGGTAGGCGGGCATCTTGGTGCCGCGACTGGTGGTCTGCTCGACCGGTTCCATCACCCAACCCCGGCGCGAGCGGCCCTGGGGGTTGCGCTTCACCACCGCATCCGCGTGTTTGAAGCGAAATCCAACGCGCTCGCCGCTCATGAAACCGAGAACCCCAGAGGGGGGGCATAGCCTGATGAAACGATTATCTCACTGCGCCGGTTCGCCGCTTTTGGCGGGCGCTTCCGGGCGCAGCAGCGGGAAGGCGATCACATCTCTGATCGAGGCGCTGTCGGTGAGCAGCATCACCAGGCGGTCGATGCCGATGCCCAGACCACCGGTGGGGGGCATGCCCACTTCAAGCGCGTGAATGAAGTCCTCATCCACGCTTTGGGCCTCGTCATCGCCGGCGGCCTTGCGGGCCTGCTGGGCTTCGAGCCGCTGGCGCTGATCGACTGGGTCAATCAGCTCGCTGAAGGCGTTGGCCGTCTCACGCCCGGCGATGAACAGCTCAAAGCGCTCCACCAGACCCGGTTTGCTGCGGTGGGCCCGGGCCAGGGGTGAGTTCTCAACCGGGTAATCGAGCACAAACGTGGGCTGGATCAGGTCGGCCTCCACGGTCTGCTCAAAGGCTTCGACCAGCAGCCGGCCGACCGAGTCGGCCAGGGCCGGCACCTCCAGGCCCTTGGCCTGCATGGCGGCGGCGGCCTCCTCACGCGTTCCAAATGCCGCGAAGTCGAGCCCACAGGCCTGCTGCACCGCCTCATGCATGGTGACCCGGCGCCAGGGGGGCGTCAGGTCGATCTCGGCGCCCTGGTAGCTGAGGGTGGTGCTGCCGCAGACCTGCTGGCAGACATGGGCAATCAGCTGCTCGGTGAGCTCGAGCATGCCGATGTAATCGGTGTAGGCCTGATAAATCTCGACCGAGGTGAACTCCGGGTTGTGGCGGGTGCTGACCCCCTCGTTGCGAAAGATGCGGCCGAGTTCGTAGACCCGCTCGAAGCCACCCACCACCAGGCGCTTGAGGTGCAGTTCGGTGGCGATGCGCAGGGTCAGCGGCAGATCCAGGGCGTTGTGGTGGGTCTCGAACGGCCGCGCATCGGCGCCGCCAGGCACGCTCTGGAGCACCGGTGTCTCGATTTCGAGAAAGCCGCGTTCATCGAGCCAGCGGCGCATGGCGCTGACCGCCAGGGCGCGGCGCCTGAAGGTTTCGCGGGTTTGGGGCGTGACAATCAGATCGAGGTAACGCTGGCGGTAGCGCTTCTCGACGTCGGCCAGGCCGTGCCATTTGTCGGGCAGGGGCTGCAGGCTTTTGCTGAGCATCTGCCAGCTGGTCACCTTGACCGACAGCTCACCGCGGTCGGTGCGCCGCAGGGTGCCGATCGCACCGATCAGATCACCGGCATCCACCAGGCTGGTGAGCTGGGCGAAACCGTTGGAGCTCGCCTCTGGGGTGGCGGCGCCAGACCCGGCGGCATCGAGCGTCGCCTTCTCCAGGTAGAGCTGGATCGGCCCGCTCTCATCCACCAGGGTGAAGAACGCCAGCTTGCCCATGACCCGCCGGGTCATGACCCGGCCCGCCACTGCCACGGGCGTGTCGCGCTCCTGACCATTGGGCAGGTCGGCGTGGGCTGCCTGCAACGCAGCGGTGCTGTGGCTGGGCTCAAAACTCAGGGCATAGGGCCCCTGGCCGATGGCACGCAGGGCCTCGGCTTTCTCCAGACGGGTCTCGCGCAGCTCCGACAAGGCTGATGGGGCAGTTCTGCTGCGCCCATCCTGCAGGAGCGCTCAGCCTGCGGCCGCGATCGAGGCGTCGCGCATGCGCTGGGAGGCGTAGCCCGTACCCCGCACCGTGAGAATCAGCTCAGGGTTGCGCGGGTCGGGTTCGAGCTTGCCGCGCAAGCGTGCCACGTAGACATCGACCACGCGCAGGTCGGCTGCGCGCCGCGGTGGATAGCCCCAGAGCTGCTCAAGGATCTCGGCCCGCGGAACGACGCGGCCAGGCTCCTTGAACAGCAGCTCTAACAGGCTGAATTCGGTGTAGGTGAGGGCGATGCGCTCACCGTCGCGGGTGACCTGGCGCCGGTTGGTATCAACGACCAGCCCGCCGACCCGCAAGACGCCAGTGCCGCTGGGCGCCTCGCGCGGCTCGCTGGAGGCTGAGCCTCGGCCCGTGCGTCGCAGGATCGTGGCGATGCGGGCCTCGAGTTCCTTGGGTGAGAAGGGCTTGGGCAGGTAGTCGTCGGCTCCGAGGTCCAGCCCCGAAACGCGTTCGGCGATGGCATCGAGGGCCGACAGAAAAATGATCGGAACGCACGACTCGGCCCGCAGCCTGCGGCAGACGGCGAAGCCGTCGAGCTTGGGCAGCATCACGTCGAGAACCACCAGGTCGGGCTGTTCCTGGTGGAACAGGGCCAGGGCCTCCTCGCCGTCTTCGGCGCAGACCACCCGATAGCCCGCTAGCTGCAGGCGCATCACCAGGACGCGACGCACTGCTGCCTCGTCGTCGACCACCAACAGCGTGGCGCGGGGTTCGCCTGCTTGTGTGGTGACCTCAGAAGGCATGGGCTAGCGGCTTCATGAAGAAACGCAACCCTACCCGCCAGCCGCCCTGCTGGTCACCCCCTAAAACCCCTATGGCAGCACGGATCTGGGCATATTTAAGAATTTCTACTGAATGCGAAGCGCAGCGATGCGGCCAATCAGGGCCAGCGGGACTGCGCATAGCGGTTCCATTGCAGCGCCGCTTCGGCCAGCGCTTGATCGCTGCTGACCTCGCCCAGCATGGCGCGCTGCAGTTGGGTGTACAGGATTGCCTGTAGCCGCTTGATGCCTGGCATGGCCGGCACCAACACTGCCGCATCGCTGAGGGTCTGCGCGGACAGCAGCCGCGCTCGCTGCACCAGTCGGGCGTTGGCATCGCCCACCGGCGCTCCGGCCAGCTCGCTCTGCAATTGCCCAAGGGCCCCGCGGGCCGAGGGCAGCACCCGGGCCTCCTCGGCAAAGGCCAGTTGGTTGGGGGCGTTGGTGAGCTCCAGGCCGAAGCTCACGGCCTCGCGGGCCATGGTGCTCTGGCGCGGCACCACCAGGTTCATGACCGCCACATTGGCCTGGCCGGACGTGCCTGTGAGCGGTCCGTAGGGGGCGGTCACGGCGGCAATGCCCGGGGCATTGGTCTGCAGGTTGCGCAAAAAGTCGGCGCCGCTGGCCACCTGGGCCAGTTCGCCGCTCTGGTAGAGCTCGATGGCGCGGCGGTAGCCCTGGCTCACCACGTCCTGCGGCAGCAGGCCACGGCGGTACAGCTCGCTCCAAAAGGCAAAGGCGGCTCGCCCAGCATCCGAGTCGAAGCCGGCGCGGCGCTCGCCGTCGAGCAGTTGCACCCCCTGCTGCACCAGGGTTTCAAGCAGCTCTGCCGAGTCGTCGGGCACCACCGTCATGAACAGGGCGTAGCGGCCCGTGTGACGGCGCACCGCTGCGGCATAGGCGGGCACCTCATCCCAGTGGCTGGGTGGCGCCACGTAGCCGGCCCGCTGCAGCAGCGTGCGGTTGGCCATGGTGATGCGCGTCGTCAAATACCAGGGCAAGGCGAACTGCTGACCGTCTTGGATGCCTGCCTGCCAGATCGGCGGCAAATAGGTTGCCGCGGCATCCGCAGGCAACAGCGGCCCCAGATCGAGCAGGCCCCCTTTGCTGGCCAGGTTGGCGGCAAACGGTGGATTGAGGTTCACCAGATCGGGTGCCGTGCGCGCAAACACCGCCGCCAGCAGCTTGCGTTCGACCGAGCCCCAGGGCACGTCGGTCCAGCGCACCGTGATGCCTGGATTGGCGCGCTCCCAGCGGCTGATCACCGCCTGCATGTAGCTGTTGAAGCGCGGCGCCAGATCAAGGGTCCACACCTGCAGCTCCCTGGTGCTGCTGCGGCGCGTGCTGCGGCAGGCGCCCACGGCTGCGGCCATCAGGGCGCTAGAGCCTGTGGCGGCCAGTCGTAGCAGGTGGCGGCGCGACAGGGTCATGGCGTTCCTCCCAGCCTCATCGGGCATCAGCGTCCCCCTGGCAGCAGCTGCCGCCAGAACAGCAGCTCCAGCGAGCACACCACCGGCGCCAGCAGGGCCGTGATCAAGGTTTGTGCCCACAGCATCTGCAGAGCGGATTCGGGCAGTTGATGCCACAGCTGCAGTTGCAGCAGCACCGACCCCCCCAGCACCAGGCTGCCCACCAGCGCGAGCAGGGCCAGCGAAACACTGCGCTCGCCGACCGCACTGCTTCGTCCCAGCCGGCCCCACCACCAGCCCAGCAAGGCCAGGGCCGGGAGCAAGGTGACGGGCCCCGGGTGCAGGCCATCGAGCAGCAGCCCCAGGGCCGCACCCACCAATGCCCCTGACATCGGACCATCGACCAGGGCCCAGGGCAACAGCCAGAGCACCGCCCAGGTTGGGCCAACAGCGTCGAGCTGTAGCCAGGTGGGAGCGGCCAGAGCGAGCAGCGGGACCGCCAGCCCCGTTGCCAGACACCAGCCGCGGCGCCAGAGATCGACCATCAGCGCAGCACCTGGACCCAATCGACGGCGTTGATGGGTGCACTCAGTTGCACCACCGCCTCTGGCGCTGGCATGGCGCGCTCGTCGAGACGCTGGACCACCCCCACCGTCACATTGGGCGGCACCAGCGTGCTGGCCGGGGAGGTGGTGACCAGATCACCTGGCCGCACCCGCAGATCCCGATCCAGGAAGCGCAACACGGGCCGGGCGGTGCCCATGCCCACCAACAGGCCATGCTCCTTGGTGCGTCCGATCCACACACCGACACGGCTGCCGGGATCGGTGAGCAACTGCACCGTGGCGGTACTGGGCGTCACAGAGGCGATCCGGCCCAGTAGCCCACCGGGGGCCACAACGGCAGCTCCGCTGTTCACCCCCTGCCAGGACCCTTTGCCCAGCAGCAGCTGCTGCCACCAGCCCTCGGCCGGTCGGGCGATCACCGCCGCAGAGATGCTGGCACCGCTGCGTTGCTGCAAGCTCAGCAGCTGCCGCAGCCGCCTGTTGTCGGTTTCGAGTTGTTCAAGCCGGCTCTGCTGGTCGAGCTTCTGGGCTTCGCGCAACCATTGCGACTGGGCGGGGCCTGGCCAGAAGGGCCGACTCGCCAGGGCGTACAAGTCGTTGAATCCCGCTCCCTTGCTCAGCCGAATCGCCAGCAAAAGCAGGGCCAGCCCAAACCAGGGCCAGCCCGAGAGCAACAGACGCAAAGTGGGCAGGCGGAAGCCGCGGCCGGCCGGCATCAGGCTCAGGCCGCTGGACGCACGAAGTCGGGCGTGTCGAGCACGCGGGCCAGGCGGTTGTAGTCCTCGAGCACCTGGCCGCAACCGTTGACCACGCAGAGCAGGGGGTCTTCGGCCACATGCACCAGGATGCCGGTCTCGTGACTGATCAGGTCACTGATGCCCTTCACCAGGGCGCCGCCACCAGCCAGCATGATGCCGCGGTCAACGATGTCGGCAGCCAGCTCGGGTGGGGTGCGCTCGAGCGTCCGCTTGACCGCCTCAACGATGACGTTGAGGGGTTCGGCCATGGCTTCACGAATGTCGCCCGCACGAATGTTGATCGTGCGGGGCAGTCCCGACAGCAGGTGCAGACCCCGCACATCGAGCGAGGTCTCGTCGTGGCTCTCCGACGGAAACGCCGAACCGATGCGGATCTTGATCTCTTCGGCGGTGCGCTCACCCACCACCAGGTTGTGCACTTTTTTGAGATAGGTGCTGATGGCGTCGCTGAGTTCGTCGCCGGCGACGCGGACCGACTCGCTCAGCACGGTGCCGCCCAGGCTCAACACGGCCACCTCGGTGGTGCCGCCGCCAATGTCAACGATCATCGTGCCGACGGGCTCGGTCACAGGCAGGCCTGCACCGATGGCGGCTGCCACAGGCTCATCGATCAGATGCACCTCGCGCGCACCGGCGAGACCGGCTTCGCGCACGGCGCGGCGCTCGACACCGGTCACCCCGCTGGGGATGCCCACCACCAGTCGGCGTGCCACCAGGCCGCGGCCGTCATTTCCCTTCTGGATGAAGGTCTTGATCATTTGCTCGGCGGCATCAAAGTCGGCGATGACGCCATCGCGCAAGGGACGCACGGCACGGATGTTGCCGGGCGTCCGGCCCAGCATCATCTTGGCTTCGTTGCCCACCGCCAGGGGCAGGTTGCGTTCGATGTCAAGGGCCACCACCGAAGGCTCCTGCAGCACGATGCCCTTGCCGGACACGTACATCAGGGTGTTGGCCGTACCCAGGTCAATACCGATATCACGCGAGAACTGGAACCGCCGAAAAAACACGAAAACTCCCGCTCCGTAAGGGGGGAATCATAGAGGGGTGATACAGCGGCGCCCAGCGGTGGCACTGAATTGGATGTGGCACCACGACTGCTTCCGAGCCAGGCGAGGTGCCGCATCATGAGTTCCATTACAGCAACTGGGAGAAACGCCATGGGCGTCAACTCGATCACCCTCGTTGGCCGTGCCGGCCGCGACCCTGAAGTGCGCTACTTCGAATCGGGCAGCGTCGTCGCCAACCTCACCCTGGCCGTCAACCGCCGCTCAGGCAACGACGAGCCCGACTGGTTCAATCTCGAGATCTGGGGCAAGCAGGCCCAGGTGGCCGCTGACTACGTTCGCAAAGGCAGCCTGCTGGGCATCATCGGCAGCTTCAAGCTCGACCGCTGGACCGACCGCAGCAGCGGCGAAGAGCGCAGCAAGCCCGTGGTGCGGGTCGACCGCCTTGAGCTGCTTGGCTCCAAGCGTGACGCCGAAGCCGGCGGCGGCATGGGTGGCGGCTTTGGCGGCGGCGAGCCGTCCGATGAAGAAGTGCCGTTCTGATCCAAGGCAGTTGGTGCGAGCGGTGCTCTCAGCGGTGCCGCTCCAACCCTGTCGGCCGCTTCGTCTCAGGTTGGCCGGGGCCAACGATGAATGACGGAAACTTGCGCAGCCGTTCTCACAACAGCAACCTGCGGGAACTGAAGCAAGGACTCCTGGGAGGATTTCTGATGTCGGCCAGCGCGCATCGATCAGATTCGTCCCCGAAAAGCAGCTCTGTACGGCCGATGGAGGCATTGGCCGTGGCTGCTTTGTTGCTGATTCTCGCCAGCGGCTGCCAGCAGCTCAAGCAGC
>CAYFMB010000081.1:0-7831 GCA_964344095.1 uncultured Klebsiella sp. | reverse complement strand
GGGCGGGATGGGCGGCAAAGTCGCCCTGGAGGCGCACCTCCAGCTCACTGATGGCACCACCGCCCAGCTGGCTGACGAGCTGACCGAGGGTCTCGGCCAGCTGCAGGTGGGGTTTGAGCTGCTCCATCACCTCGGAACTCAGCCCAGGAATGTTGACGGCGCTGCGGGCAGGCAGGCCCAACAGCACATCGCGGATCTGCTCGGCCACGTCGATGGCCACGTTCTCCTGAGCTTCCTCAGTCGATGCCCCGAGGTGGGGGGTGAGGATCAGCCTCTCGCTGACGCTGCGCAGGGGCGAATCGGCAACCAGCGGCTCCTTGGCAAACACGTCAAGGGCTGCACCAGCAATGGTGCCGGCTTTGACGGCTTCGGCCAGGGCCGCCTCATCGACAATGCCGCCACGGGCGCAGTTCACCAGGCGCGCCGTTGGCTTCATGGTGCGCAGCAGCTCGGCGTTGACCAAATTCTCGGTCTCGGGCGTGCGCGGCAGGTGCAGGCTGACGTAGTCAGCTGCGGCAAACAGATCAGCCAGGCTCGACAGGCGCACCTGCATCTGCTGGGCACGCTCAGCCGACACAAACGGGTCGTAGGCGAGCACCTCCATGCCCATGGCACGGGCCACCCGCGCCACGTGGGAGCCGATCTTGCCAAGGCCGACCACGCCCAACTTTTTCTTGTAAAGCTCGTTGCCGACGTAGGTCTTGCGGTCCCAGCCGCCCGCCATGGTGCTGGCATGGGCGTGGGGCACATGGCGCGACAACGACAGCATCAGCGCCAGGGCGTGCTCGGCCGCCGCGATCGTGTTGCCCTCGGGTGAGTTGACGACAAGCACGCCGCGCTTGGTGGCAGCGGGCACGTCAACGTTGTCGACGCCCACTCCGGCGCGGCCAATGATGCGCAGCTTGCCTGCGGCGGCGATGATCTCGGCGGTCACCTGGGTGCCCGAGCGGATCATCAACGCGTCGTAGTCGCCAATGATCTGAGCCAGCTCGGCGGCAGGCAGCCCGGTGCGTACATCCACCTGGGCCACCTGGGAGAGGATGTCGATCCCGGTCTGGTCGATGGGATCGGAAACAAGAACCTTGGGCATGCCCGGCGCTGCGGTGGAGAGGGCCGGAGGTGAAGTGTAGTGAGCCGCCAGAATCGGGGTTCCCTGGCAACGATGACGGCGTGGCGACTCGCGTGGTGGTGGTCCTGAAACAGCGCGAGCAGCTGCGGCAGCTGCAGCAGAAGCTGAACGCCTGTGAGCCGCCCCTGGCCCGGCTGGTGACGATCGGCGCCGACGAAACGGCGATCGAAACCGTGACCGACCTCAACCCAGCAGCGATCCGTCGGCAACGGCAGCGGCGTATGGCGATCTGGCTGATCCCCTTCGGTTTTCTGGCAGGCCTGACCTTCACCTACATCACCGATCTCGACACCTTCGCCTTTGCCGGCGCCTGGAGCCAGCACCTGTTCGGCGGCATCGCCGGCATGCTCTCCGGCTGGATGGGCAGTTTCGCGGCCGCAGCCAGCGTCAGCTCCGAGGAGGACGACCGCATTCGCGGCCTGCGCAATCGCCTGGATGAGGGCAACTGGCTGTTGCTGGCCGAAACGCACCCCGGGCTGGAGATGCCCTGGACCGCACTGCAGCAGGCCAGGCCGGTCGCGGTCGTGCGCCTGGGCGAGAGCTGATGCAGAGCGCGATCGAGCAGCTTGCCGAAGCCGCGCTGCGCAACTGGGAGCCGCTCTGGACTCCGTTTCTCGACGGTGACGTGCGCCAGCAGGCCCTGGACCATCTCCACAGCCTTGGCGACCTGCAGATCCACAGCTGGGGTGGGTACCCGGGCGCCGAGCGGCAACGCCTGTTGCTGGCCCGCAGCGAGCTACCCCTCGAAGCGCCCAGTCCCGACGGCGATCAACTCTGCGGCCTCGAACTGCTGGGCAACTTTCTGTTTGATCCAGCCGAACCCGAGGACTTTCGCCAGGCGCTGCTCGCTTCAGGGCTCGAGGCAGGAGCCCTGGGCGATCTCTGGCTGCGCGGCGATCGCGGCGCCCAGGGGCTCATGCTGTCCGATGCGGCTCCACTCCAAGAAGGTCTGGAGCTGACCGTGCGCAGTGTTCCTGTGACGGTCCAGCTGCGCCAGCGAACCCTGCTGCAGCTGCCCTCGCCCCGGGTCGCACGGCGCTTGAGCAGCGTGGAAGCCTCGCTGCGGCTCGATGCGATCGCATCGGCGGGCTTTGGCCTATCACGCAACCGCATGAGCGAACTCATTCGCAGTGGGGCAGTGAGGCTGAACTGGAGCAACGTCAGCGGCGGCAGCAAAGATCTGAAGATTGGCGATCGAATCCAGCTGCAGGGCAAAGGTGAGTTGGTGCTGGAAGCAGCCCAACTCACCAAGCGCAACCGCTGGAGGGTCGAGTTGTTGCGCCAGTGAATCCTTCGATTTCGCAGCGGCTCTGAACGGTTGACCGCCGTGCTGCTAGGTTTCGCCCAACTGATCGCGATCGACGCTCAGTTCCCGGCGGACTAGGTCCCCACGGGCGATTAGCTCAGAGGTAGAGCACTACCTTGACACGGTAGGAGTCACTGGTTCGATTCCAGTATCGCCCACTTTTACTATCGCCAATGCCCTCCAGCCCCTCCGATCTGCAGCTGGTGATCGGCCTTGGGCGCTCAGGCATTGGTGCCGCAAGGTTGCTGAAGGCTCAGGGGAAGCCGGTGCTGCTGCTGGAAGCCCAAAACACCCCTGCGCTCCAGCAACGCGCCGCTGAGCTGGAGCATGAAGGCATCAGCGTCACGTTGGGTTGCGAGCTGAAACCCGCCTGCCTGCCGGATCTGAGTGGAGCTCCTGCTGCGGTGGTCGTGAGCCCAGGCATGCGCTGGGACCACGAGCTGCTGCAGAGCCTGCGCCGTGAGGGGATCCCGGTTCACGGTGAATTGGTGCCGGCCTGGCGCGCCAGTGACGGCGTGCCCTGGATCGGCATCACTGGAACCAACGGCAAGACGACGGTCACCCATCTGGTGAGCCATCTGCTGGCCAGCGCCGGGATCGATGCGCCCATGGGCGGCAATGTGGGCTACTCAGCCGCCGAGCTGGTCCTGCAGCGATGCCTCACAGACGCGGGGCGACCGCAGTGGCTGGTCATGGAACTGAGCAGCTACCAGATCGAAGCCGCCGCCGAGGTGGCCCCGGCGATCGGCATCTGGACCACTCTGACGCCGGACCACCTGGAACGCCACGGCAGCGTGGTGGCCTACCGGGCCATCAAGCGGAGCCTGCTGGAACGCAGTCGGCTCCGCATCCTCAATGCCGATGATCCTGATCTCATCGCCCATGCCGCCGGTTGGGACCAGGCCTGTTGGGTCACCGCCAGCGACGCCAAGCAACTACCCAGTGGCGTTTCAGCCAGCCTGTGGATCGATCAAGGCCGAATCTGGAGACGCCGCGATGACAGCTCCTGCGAGAACCTAATGGCGGCGAATCGCCTCGCCATGCCAGGGGAGCACAACCGACAAAACATGCTGATGGCCGTGGCCGCTGGCCTGGCGGCAGGTCTCAATCCACAACAGCTGGAGCAGGGGCTAGCCAGCTTTCCCGGTGTGCCCCATCGGCTCGAACGGCTGGAGCAGAAGGCGGCCGTGACCTACTACAACGACAGCAAGGCAACCAACTACGACGCCGCCGAGGTGGCACTCAAGGCCCTGGACGGACCACTGGTTGTGCTGGCCGGTGGCGAAGCCAAGATCGGCGATGCGAGCGGTTGGCTCAGCGCCCTGAGGGCAAAGGCCGCTGCCGTCGTCCTGTACGGCGCAGCCCAACGGCAGTTTCGGGGGCTGCTAGCCGATGGCCAGTACAACGGCATGGTGAGCCTGGTGCCCTCGCTGACCGAAGCCGTTCCCCAGGCAGCAGAACTGGCCCGACAGCTGAACTGCCAGGCCGTGCTGTTGTCGCCAGCCTGTGCCAGCTTTGATCAATACAGTGATTTTGAGGCCCGGGGAGAACACTTCCGGGCCCTGGTCAAAGCGCTGTAATCAGCTGCCCTGCTGCGTGAGCTGCAGATAAGCCGAGGCGCCGATGCAGATCGCCAGAGGCACGGTGGCAAACAGGCCCACGCCGAAAGCCAGCACCCCAATGGCGCTGATCAAGCCGATCACCAGCAGCAACACCGCCACATCGAACCAATGGGGCGTCACCATGCGTCGCGCCCCGGCCATGGCATCAAGAAAAGCGACCTTGCGATCCACCAACACGAAGGCGGCGAACCAGTAACCCACCGACAGGTAGATGCCAGGAATACCGAAGGCGAGCAGCCCCAAGAAGATGGCTACGGCTGCAAACACATGCAGACCCAGCAAATTGAACAACTGACGTGTTTCAGCAAACAGCTGGCCAAAGCGGAAGGTCTGCCCTTTGGCCGCCATCAGGCCGCCATGGATCAGCGCGAGATTGCCGATCAGATGGACGAGAACTTGCAGGAGCAGAATCAGGCCATAAAGCGCCAGCTGACCCCAGGGGACAGCGCTCGCCGTTTCCAGCTTCAGATCAACAAGAGAGCCGGCCAGCACCAGCAGACCCAGCACGATCGCGTACAGGATCGAAAAGCCCACCAAGACGACCGCATTACGGCCAAAGCCTCGAGCGCCGTTGTGAATGATGGATCCGTACTGCATCGGTAACCCAGGAAGATCACGTCGATTGTGCGGGCACCGGCGCAGACGTCAACAGCAGAAGGTTCAGATTGATACAGCGTTTAGCATCAGCGCCACGGTGCATGGACAACTCCAGGCGATGGCGTATTGGCTAATGAAAAGTGAACCTGATGCCTACAGCATCGATGACCTAGCCCGCGATGGCACCACACTGTGGGATGGGATTCGCAACTACCAGGCGCGCAATTTCATGCGCAGCATGGCGATCGGCGATCTGGCGTTCTTCTATCACTCCAACGCCACTCCACCTGGCATTGTCGGCCTGATGGAGGTGATCGAGACCCAGCTCACCGATCCCAGCCAGTTTGACCCTGCTTCCAAGTATTTTGACCCGGCCTCCAGTCGCGACAAGCCTCGCTGGGACTGTGCCCGCCTGCGCTATGAGGGCCGTTTCGCGGCGTTGCTCAGCCTGGAACAACTGCGCAACAGCTTCAGCGCAGACGAACTGGGTGTGGTGAAGCGCGGCAACCGTCTCTCGATCCTGCCGGTGCCGCCTGCCAGCGCCGAACGGTTGCTGACGCTGCTGGGCCCCCTGCAAAGCTGACACCGATGCTGAGGCCGATCGCCGACGAACCGATCGCCATCCGCCAGGCCATCGAAACGGGCTGGCGTGGCTTTCGTCACCATGCGTCGGTGCTGGTCGGCTTCACCGTGTTGCTGGGCGGGCTGAACCTGACCAGCTGGCTGGTCTATCGCAGCAGTGGCGGGTTGTTGGATGGGGGCGTGCCCCAGGCCTCCATCCTGCAGCTGAGCGAGGCGCTGGCGGCCTTGCTGGCCTATCTGCTGAGCGGGGCCTGGCTGCTGGTGGGCTTGATCCGGGGTGCCGATCGCGCCCTCGAGGGTCATGCCCCCAGCCTGGGCGAACTGCTGCGCTTTGATGCCCTGGCAGTGGCCCGGCTGGCCTGGAGCCTGCTGGTGCTGCTGCTGCTGCTGGCCTTGGTACAGCAGAGCGGCGAAGTCAGCGCCGCACTGCTGGCCCTGCTGTTGCCCCGCCTGGCCGAGCTGCCGCCGTGGGCAGCACGCGCCGTAGTGGTTTATGTGCTGGCTGATCAGGTGCTGCTGCTGCCGATCACCGTGCTGGGCAACCAATCAGGCCTGGCCGCCTTTCGCAGCGGCAGACGGGCCACCGATCCCCATTGGCTTCAGGCACTGGGTCTGCTGCTGGTTGTGGCGTTGATGCTGCTCGGGGGATTTGTGCTGCTGGTGGCGATGGCCGCGGCTCTGCCCTGGGCTCTCTGCACCCTGACCGCCGCCTACCGGCAGCTGTTCGTCATGCCAACGGCCGCGACGGCCCGATGGGATCGGCACTGAAGCTGCGCTGCCCCGGAAACAGATTCGCCAGGTAGCAGCGGGTGACATCGCGACGACGCGAACCGTTCTGAACCAGGAAGCCGGCCAGAGCAGCCTGCACCAAGCGGTACTGATCCCAGTTGGGATGCCGCTCGATGAACGTCTGCATGGAGGCCAGCAGGCCTGCTGGCACCTCGGCACGCAGGCTGACAATGCCTTCACCAGAGGAGTCTTCAGCTGCTGAATCTGCTGCGCTCTCCAATCCCATTCGCCGCGAACAAGTGGTCGACAGGAGCTAGTTCTCCACATCGCCGGCACCACGTCAACCAAGGCCCACAACTGCGCAAACGAAGCCATCGCAGCATGAGACGCAAGACCTGAAGGCCATCCATCCATCCAGGACAGCCTTGACCCAGTTGAACTAGAGAATCCATCGCGTTTGTCAAGCGACAACACAACAAACCACTGGTTCTCCCCAGGTTCCCGCCCGCACTCAGACCTGGGTCACAGACCTGTGGAAAACCAGAGGAAAACGAGGACATCGCCCGGGGGAAGCCGCTGGTTCCTTCATTGATCAGATCTGCTGATGACGGCATCCAGCAACGGCACGGTCTCATGCTGGATCGATGATCAATTCGGGCAGGTTCAGACCCTGAAGGGCAGCAGCGACAGCGGCACTGGCCGCGGCATCCCAACCGCCCTCGAGGGCACGCGGCGGAGGCCACTGCGCCAAAGCTGGCGTTAACACAAAACGCAGCGCCCAGCGCTGCGGGGCCCCAGTGAGCTGTACCCACAGTCCCTCACGCTCGTGCTCAAGCTCCAGGGTCTCTTCGGGCATCAGCAACGGCGCTGTGACTGCCAGCTGCTCAAGCAGCGTCAGCACGGCCTGCTGCAACAGCCTGAGCTCCTGCAAGGTCAATTCGGCAGCCCAGTTAGCACCACCGATCAACGCACAAAAAAGCTGGCGGTCAGGATCCACCCGCAACCGCCAGCCTTCACCTGAATGGATCTCCAAACTCAGCCAGGCAGCAGATCGGGCTGGTCCTGCTCGTCGCTCAGTTCAATAATGGCGCGCTGCACTGGCTTAACCATCGAATCTTCCAGCAGACCGTCAAAGTCATCAAAACGTCGCTGCTTGGCCCGATAGGCGATGCGAACCGTGGTCAGGTAGCGGTTGCTCGAAAAGCGGATCAGACTTTCGCCACGCTTGGCCAGATCCTTGGCACTGACTTCCAATCCGGTGTACATAAACACTCCATGATGGGATCAGCTTAAGTCAGCCACCAGCAGCTCCCGCTAGAAGGGCAGGCATGCACGGCACCCTTGCCATCGACCTGGGCAGTAGCACCACGGTTGTGGCCTACCAGCCTCCCGACCAGCCAGCCCGCCTGCTGCCGCTGCCGCCGTACAGCCTGGACCAGCCCTGTGTCGTGCCCTCGCTGCTGTGGCTCAGCAGCGCCGATGCCAGCAAACCCCTGCTGGGACGGCAGGTGCTCGAAGCTGGACTGGGGTTCGACAACAGCCCCAGGCTTCAACGCGATTTCAAGCGTCAGATCGGCGCCGGCGGCCACCACAGCAACGGCTGCAGCGCTGCGACCACCCTGCCCCTGCCTCCCGAAACCGCGGCCGAACGCCTGTTGCTCGGGATCTGGCAAGCGCTGCCAACGGAGCTGGAGCCGAGCCGCCTGGTGCTGACGGCCCCGATCGAGTCGTACGCGGGCTATCGGCAGTGGCTGCTGCAACTGGCCCAGCAATTGGCTGTGCCCGAGATCGCCCTGGTCGACGAACCCACCGCCGCCGCCATCGGCTGCGGTTTAGCACCGGGAAGTCGGGTGCTGGTGGTGGACC
>CAYFMB010000080.1:0-7832 GCA_964344095.1 uncultured Klebsiella sp. | reverse complement strand
TGCCGGCGGCGGTGATGCCCTGGCGCCATTCGGCATCGGCCACATCGCCGGCGGCATAGACGCCTTCCTTGCTGGTTTCGGGGCGGCCGGGCTGGGTCACCAAATAACCGTGGCTGTCGACCTCGAGTTGGCCGGCCACCAGGCGGGTGTTAGGGGTGTGGCCAATGGCATAGAACAGCCCCCTGACGGGCAGCTCTTCGCTGGCGCCGCTAACCACGTCGCGCAGGGTGATGGCCTCGAGCCAGTCGCTGCCGCTGCAGTCGACAACCTGACGATTCCAGTGCACCGTGATGTTGGGGTTGGCCAGCACCCGGTCAGCCATGGCTTTGCTGGCGCGCAGCACCTCGGAGCGCACGATCAGGTGCACGTGGTCTCCGTATTTGGTCAGGTAGACCGCCTCTTCGCAGGCCGAGTCGCCGCCGCCGACAACCGCCACGGCCTGATTGCGGAATTGAGGGGTGGCGCCGTCGCAGATGGCGCAGGCGCTGATGCCGCTGCTCCAGAAGCGCGCCTCGCTGGGCAAGCCCAGGCGGTTGGCGCTGGCACCAGTGGCCAAAATCAGCGCCTGGGTTTCGATCACCTGGCCTTCGGCGCTGATGCGATAAGGCCGCTGCGAGAGATCGATCGCCTCGGCATCGGCCTCCACCAGGCGCGTGCCCCAGCGCAGGGCCTGGGCCTTCATGCGGTCCATCAGGTCGGGACCCAAGATCCCGTCGGGAAAGCCGGGAAAATTCTCGACGTGGGTGGTGGTCATCAGTTGACCACCTGGAATGCCTCCGTCTTGAAAGCCGGTGATCAGCAGCGGGCTGAGATTGGCCCGGGCGGCGTAGATCGCGGCGGTGTATCCAGCCGGCCCCGAACCCACGATCACAAGGTTCTCCAAACCCATGGTCGCCCTAAGACGGATTGACTATGAGTTGAGCCTAGGGGATCTGCCGCTCGCTTGTGGTCGAGCCGCCGGGGTCAGGGTTGCACCAGATTTAAGAATTGGTTTAGATTTCGAGAAGGCCGTCGCTTTCCGGGCGGAAGGCTTTGTCCCTGAGCTCTCCAAGGTTCGTGGGCACCATGAGCACGCTCGCCTCCAGCAGGTCGGGATGCTCTTCCAGGCAGAGCAGCCACTCGCGGAACTCTTCGTTCAGCGCATAGCTCTCTTCAAACCATTCGAGCGTGTCGAGTGTGGCTCTGCGTGCGAGGGCCCAACTCACGGCCACCGTCAAGCGGCGTTCGATTGCTGCGTCCATGCTCACCGTCCCCAGGTGTTCCGGACACGCTGGCTGGTGACGGCGCGCTTGGGGGTAATGGTTGACACAACGTCGCAGATTGTCAGCTCAGGCTGACCGTTGGCGCTGCACTGTGCTGACGAACGCTGGCAGCTGGGGACCGCCAACCTCGATGAGGCCCGCAGCCTTGTCGGCCACGGCGGCCAAGGGTGTGCTGGCCGTCCAGCGCCCCGACCAGCCCTGGCTTTCGCTTGCGATCACCGGGTTGCTGCGCAGCAGGTAGGGCTCGCTCACCGACCAGCTGCGGGCGTGGCTGATCAGCAGCGGGTCAGCTGGCGCAAACACATAGGAGGGGTGACGCGGGATCGGTTCGGGCACGCAGCGGCTGGCCTCGAGCCGCACGGCCCGGGTGATGGCCTGCACAAAACGGCTGCGGGTCACCACTGTGCTCAGGTACGCCACCACCCGAAGGCGTGGCGCATCAAAACCCTCGGAGCACATGTCGATGCTCACCAGCCAGTCGCCCTTGCCCTGTTGAAACCGCGCCAGCCGTTCTTGGGCTTCGGGGTCCAGTGAGTGGATCAGCAAGGCGTCATCGCCCTGTTCCTGCAGCAGCTGAGCGATGTGACGGGCATGGGCGATATCGCGGGCGATCACCAGGCCGCCGGCGCCGCTGTGCTGCTCGCGCACCCGCTCGAGCTGGCGTTTGGCCCCCAGCAGCACGCGCAGGCCAATGCCGTGGCCATCGCCCAGGCGGATTGCCCGGCGCAAGTTGCGGGCCCGCCAGCTTTCGCGATCTTCGGCCGACAGGCAGGAGCGCTCGGGATCACCCGCCTCCCGGGCGTGCTCGACCCAGCCGTCCTGGAAGCGAAACTCCAGCGGCCGCACGTCACCGGCATCGATCAGCTGGCGAGGCTCAACGCACAGGTCGGGCACGATGCGCTCGCTGATGCTGTCGCCCTCGCGCACCTGGATGCGGCGCGCGGCGCAAAAGCCCAGTTGGTCGGCGCGAAAGGGGGTGCCGCTCAGCCCCAGCCGCAGCCGGGCCGCGGCGGTCAGCACCGAGAACGCCTGACCCCAGGCCGCAGCTTCCGGGTCTTCTGGGTCGACGCCGAGATGGTGGGCTTCATCGGCAATGGCCAGCCAGGTTGCATCGCCCCACGACTGCAGCAGCGTCTGCAGCCGCGGCTGATGCAGTGCTGCCCCTTGATAACTGAGCAGCAAGCCCTGGCCAGGTGCCAGCGCTGCAGCGCTCTGGTCACTCCACTCCTGCAGCTCGAGACCCAGGCGCTCCGCTGCCCGCAGCCACTGGCTGGCGATGGCGGTGCGGTGGCTGAACACCAGAAAGTTCTGCAACCTGCCCTCCTGGAGCAGGCGCCAGACGCCCAGCAGAGCGCCCAGGGTCTTGCCTGCCCCTGGGCCGGCATGGACCAACACGTCATGGCCGCTGGGGCTGGGCTCGGCAATGCGCTGGCGCAGCAACTGAATCAGGCGGGTCTGCCACTGCCGCGGCTCCAGCGGCAACGGCACACTCAGATCGAAGGAGGGAGTTGCCATCGCTGCTCGTTTTAGGTGTTCTGGCCTATGGGCAGCAACAACAGGCTTTCTAAGGTCTGGCCATCACGGTGCCATCCATGGCTCACGCTGCTGCCGGTGATCACGATCCCCAGGGCTGGACATCGCTGCGCCGCCGCCGCTTCCTCGAGCAGTGTTTCGCGCTGGAGTGCGACATCGACCCCATGATCCTGCGGGCGCGTCAGTTGCGCCACCAGGGGGCCTGGCCCCAGGCCACCTGTCTCGAGCAGGAGCTGCTGCCCCTGTTCTGAGCGGGGGCTGAACCGCTGGGGCCTCACGACATCGGTGGGCGTGTCACCACAAACGGCGCAAAACGATTGCTCCTGATCGCCGGGCCATCCCTAATGGAGCCGGTTCAGTCGCTCTGTCGCTGTGAGCGTTGTCGCGCTTGATCAGGGCCGGGAGGTCCAGGCATGTTGAGGCTGCTGGTTCCACGTGAGCAGCGTCCGGGTGAACACCGTGTCGCGGCCACGCCCGAGACGGTCAAGGCCTTGGTTGCAGCCGGTCTGGAGGTCTTCGTGGAGGCTGGAGCCGGTGCGGCCGGCGGTTATGCCGACGCGACCTATGGCGACGCCGGCGCCAGCCTGCTCGAGGCTGACGCCCTTGATTGGGGGGTGGCTGACGTGGTGCTCGTGGTGGCTCCGCCCGCGCCCGACTGCCTGTCGCGGCTCAAGCCCGCTGCACTGCTGATCGGCCTGCTTGAGCCCTATGGCGCCAGCGAGCGGCTGCAGCTTCTCGGCGAGCGCGGGGTCTCTGCTGTGTCGATGGAGCTGCTGCCACGCATCAGCCGCGCTCAGAGCATGGATGTGCTCTCGTCGCAGGCCAACATCGCCGGCTACAAGGCGGTGCTGCTGGCCGCCGCCGCGCTCAACCGCTACGTGCCGATGCTGATGACGGCAGCCGGCACGATTCAGCCGGCGCGGGCCCTGGTGCTGGGGGCGGGGGTCGCCGGGCTGCAGGCGCTTGCTACCGCCAGACGTCTGGGGGCCATCGTCTACGTCAGTGATGTGCGCCCCGCGGCCAAAGAGCAGGTCGAGTCGCTCGGCGGCCGGTTCATCGACCCCCCGGCTGAACAGGAGCGGCCTGCCGAGGCGGGTGGCTATGCGATGGCCGCCAGTGAGGCCTTTCTGGCGGCCCAACGGCAGCAGCTGGCCGAACAGCTGGCCCTGGCCGACATGGTGATCTGCACCGCCCAGGTGCCCGGCAAGCCGGCGCCGCGTCTGATCAGTGACGCCATGCTCGCCGGCATGAAGCCGGGGTCGGTCGTCGTCGACCTGGCCGTGGCCCAGGGCGGCAACTGCGAAGGCACGGTGGCCGGCGAGACCGTGCTGCGCCATGGCGTGCAGCTGATCGGTGCCGATGCCTTGCCCAGCAGCCTGGCCCACCACGCCAGCAGCCTCTACGCCCGCAACCTGCTGGCCCTGCTGCAGCACCTGCTGGCGGCGGGCCAGGGCGCCTCAGCTGAGCCGCGGCTCGGCATCGATCCGGCTGACCCGATTCTCGAGGGCTGCCTGATCACCCATGGCGGCAGCTGCCTGCGGCCCGATCTCCTGCAACCCTGACCATGAGCTCCCTTTCGCAAGCCCTCTGGGTGCTGCTGCTCGGCAGCCTGCTGGGCCTTGAACTGATCGGCAAGGTGCCACCCACCCTGCACACCCCGCTGATGAGCGGTGCCAACGCCATCAGTGGCATCACCGTGCTGGCTTCGCTCACCCTGATCGCCCAGGCCAACGGCAACCCCGCTTTGCTGCTGCTGGGGGCGGCATCGCTGGCCTTTGCCCTGTTCAACGTGATCGGCGGCTTCGTGGTCACCGATCGCATGCTGGCGATGTTTGCGCGCAAGCCCGCCAGTCCCAAGTCGGCCCCATCCAAGTCCTGACATGACCGATTCCCTCTCGCTCAGCAGCGTGCTGGGCTACAGCGTCGACCTGGTGGCGGTGCTGCTGCTGGCCCTGGGGCTCAAGGGTCTCTCCAAGGTGCGCTCGGCCCGCTCGGCCAACGGTCTGGCAGCTCTGGCTCTGGCCCTGGCCGTTGTTGGTTTGTTGATTCAGCAGCCCTTGAGCCTGACGGCCTGGCTGTGGATCGCCGTTGGCAGTGCCATCGGCGGCATCGCTGGGTTGTTGACGGCCCAGCGCGTGCCCATGACCGCCATGCCCGAGACCGTAGCGCTGTTCAACGGCTGCGGCGGTATGGCCTCGCTGTTGGTGGCGCTGGCGGTGGCCCTGTTTCAGAGCGACAGCGCCGTCGCCATGGGCAGCGCAGTGCTGGTCGAGCGCATCTCAATCGTGATCTCGGTTTTTGTTGGTGCGATCACCTTCAGCGGCTCGATCGTGGCCATGGGCAAGCTGCAGGGCTGGATCGATACCCCCGGCTGGACGCAGAGCCCGGTGCGCCATGGGGTCAACATCTCCCTGGCGGTCGCCTCGCTGGCGGGGGCACTCGCGTTGCCGGCCGATCCCTCAGGCGCGGCACTCTGGGTGCTGGCCTGCAGCGCAACCCTGCTGGGCATCGGTGTGACCCTGCCCATCGGCGGTGCCGACATGCCGGTTGTCATTTCGCTGCTTAACAGCTATTCGGGGGTGGCCGCCGCTGCCGCGGGCTTTGTGGTGGGCAGCCAGCTGCTCATCGTCGCCGGCGCCATGGTGGGCGCAGCCGGACTAATCCTCACCCAGGTCATGTGCACCGCCATGAACCGCTCGCTGCTGAGCGTGCTGTTCGGTGGCGCCCTCGGCGCCGGTGCCGCTGGCCATGTCGGCGGCGGCGGCGATGAGGCCGGCTACACCCGCATCACCAGCTGCAGCGCTGAAGAATGCGCCATGGCGCTCGAGACCGCCGAGCGGGTGGTGTTCGTGCCGGGTTACGGCCTGGCGGTGGCCCAGGCGCAGCACACCCTGCGTGAGCTGGCCAAACTGCTGGAGGCCAACGGGGCCGAGGTCAGCTATGCGATTCATCCGGTGGCGGGTCGCATGCCCGGTCACATGAACGTGCTTCTGGCCGAGGCTGACGTGCCCTACGAGCAGCTGCTCGAGATGGACACGATTAACCCCGAGTTCCCCCGCACCGATGTGGTCATCGTGCTGGGCGCCAATGACGTGGTGAACCCCGACGCCAAGAGCGATCCCACCAGCCCCCTGTTTGGCATGCCGGTGCTCGAGGTCGATCAGGCCCGCCAGGTGTTCGTCGTCAAGCGCAGTCTGGGGGCTGGCTATGCCGGCATTCGCAACGCCCTGTTTGAGCTGCCCCAGACCGCCATGGTCTTTGGCGATGCCAAAGCGGTGCTGGCCGGGCTGGTCAGCGAATTGCGGGAGCTGGGGGTGGGTAAAAAGGCAGCAGCGGTCTGAGCCGATTGATGCCGTCAGCCCCCTGGGTGGTCGAGCCTGAAGCCTTTTGGCCCCGCCGTCCCTGGTTCAATGGCGACCTGCAGACCCTGCGTGACAGCCTGCGGCCTCAGCGCCTGCCGCTCGATCGGGGCCAGCCCCACCGCTTTGCTCTGACTGGTGGTGACCAGCTGCTTGGCCTGCTGGACACCCCTTTGCAGGCTCCCCAGGGGCTCGTGGTGGTGGTGCATGGCTTGGCCGGAGGCAGCGACCGCGTCGGGCCGCGGCGGTTGGCCGGGACCTTGCAGCAGGCGGGTTTTGCCGTGCTGCGCCTCAATCTGCGCGGTGCCGGCCCGGGGCGTGCCCTGGCCCGGGGCAGCTATGCGGCCCAGTGCAACCGCGACTTGGTGCCCGTGCTGCGCCAGGTGCGCCAGCTGGCGGCAGGGGCCCCGTTGCTAGGGGCCGGCATTTCTCTGGGGGGCACCAACCTGCTGAACGCTCTGCTTGCCAGTGGTGCCCAGCGCCAGAGCACACCCCTGCTCGATGGCCTGGTTTGCATCAGTTCACCGCTGGATCTGCAGGCCTGCTCGCGCCAGATCGAGCGGCCCCGCAACCGCATCTACGAGCGTTGGCTGCTGCGGCGCCTGGCGGCCGAGGTTGCCGCTGATCCTCACGGACTCAACGCCAGCGAGCGAGTCGCTCTGCGGCAACGGGATCTGCGCAGCATTCGCGGCTTTGACGCTGCCATCACGGCACCGCGCTGGGGCTATGGCTCGGTGGATGCCTACTACGACGATGCCAGCCCCTTGTCACGGTTGATCGAGGAGGGGCCGCAGGCGTTGCCCCCTACGTTGATCGTGCATGCTCTCGACGACCCTTGGGTGCCGGTCGCAGCAGCGCAGCGTCTTCAAGCCGCCACTGCAGAGCTCAAGCACGGCCCCTTGAATGTGCTGCTTACGGCGCGTGGAGGCCACAACGGGTTTCATGGCAAAGCTGATGGCACTGCCGGCCGCTGTGGTTGCTGGAGCGATCGACTGGCGGCGCGCTGGCTGCAACAGCAGGTCGCCGTTCAGCCGTCGTTACCCCGCAGTGCGTAGCGAAGCACCACCCAGGCGTCGATGGGCACACCACCGATGATGTGCTCCCTGACAATGCGTGTGAGACGTTCGGGAGTGACGCCGCCATAAACGATGCCCTCGGGCCAAACCAGCAGCACTGGCCCCTCGGTGCAGATGCGCAGACAGTCGGCCTTGCTGCGCAGCACGATGCCCTCGGGACGGGCCGGATCCTCAAGGCCCTCGTCCCTGATCAGGCGCTTGAGGGTCTCCCAGCTGGCGGCTCCCAGCGCGGAGTCCGGGCAACAGAGCGCCTTGGTGGCGGTGGCGCAGAGCAGCAGATGATGATTCACCCGGGGTGCAGGCCTGTCCGAAGTCACGGCGTGTCGACGGGTGGGCTCAGCCTGGCAGCGCGACGGGCACCTTGGCGTTGAGCCGTGGGGCTGCTTCACGCACCGCCGTGCGGGCCCAGTCGTCGACCGCCAGCACGTCGTCGAGCCCGGGATTGGCGATCAACTCAGCACGATGGCGATCGCAGACCATGTCGATCACCCTGGGAATATCGAGGAAGTGGATCTGCTCCTCGAGGAATAGCGCCACGGCCTGTTCATTGGCGGCGTTCATCACCGCAGGCATCGTGCCGCCGGCCCGTCCGGCGGCATAGG
>CAYFMB010000079.1:0-7876 GCA_964344095.1 uncultured Klebsiella sp. | reverse complement strand
AAGGTTGAAGCTGCTGAGCCCATGGCGGACCAGCACAAGCCGAAGCGACACGGGCCAAGAGAGTCTGATCCACCAATGTATGGGACTGCACCGTCTGGCCTTGGCGGGGGAGAATCGCTGCGCCTCAGCCCCTGTCCATGAGTACATCTGCAGCGGAGCCCTGGCGCAGCTGGAAAGGCCTGCTGGCCTTGCTCAGCCTGGTGCTCTGCGCGCTGCTCTGGGTGAACGGTTTGCTCGGCAGCCTGGAGCGGCCTTCGGTGGGCAATGCCCTGTTGCTGCGGCAGCAGGAGCTGGCGGTCTTGGCCGAGCCGGCGCTCCCGGCGCCGCTGCGCCAACCGTTGCTGGGCGACAACCCCCGTGATGCTCTGCGTCAGGAGTTAGCCCGCCAGGCTGCTGCGGCCCAGGCTCCCCTCAAACCAGAGCAGCTGTTGACCTGGGCTTTGTTGGAGCAGGCCGCCGGTCATCGCGCTCTGGCGCAGCAGATCGTCTCTGGTTCTCCCGACAACGGCCTCATGGCGGCCACGACGGGTTCAGCGCTGCAGCGTCGCCTGTTCTGCGAGCAACAGGGTGAAACCAGCCGCTGTAGCAACCCCTTGGCGGCCCGCAACGCCATGGTTCGCTTGCTGTTGATCACCGTGGCCCCGGCCCTGCTGATGCTGCTGGGGGTGGCACTGCTGCTGCGGCAGACCTGGTTGCTGGCGCGCCATCGCTTGATGCCGGCGGCACCCTTGCAGGGGCCTGACCTGACCCTGGTTGATGTGACCCTGCTGGTGGCGGGCGGTTTTGTGGTGTTGGGTGAGTTGCTCACCCCCCTGCTGGTGGGGCCCTGGCTGAGCGGTTTGCTGGCCCCCCTGGCTCAGCACAATTCGGCGTTGCAGCAGGCCGCTGCCGTACCCCTGCTGTATGGGGCGCTGATGCTGGGACCGCTCGTGATCCTGGTCTTGATGCTCCGGGGCCTGGCCAGCCCCCCTGCCGGGGGATGGTTGCAATGGCGCTGGAGACCGTTGCTACTCAGCCTGCGCACGGCGGTCTCAGTGTTGTTGATGGTGTTGCCGCTGGTGGCGCTGTCAGGCTGGTTGCTCGAGCGGCTCTGGGGCGATCCCGGGGGCAGCAATCCGTTGCTGGAGATGGTGCTCACCACGCCCGACCCCACCGCCCTGTTGCTGCTGGCCAGCACGGCTCTGCTGTTGGCACCGCTGTTTGAGGAGACCCTGTTTCGCGGGGTGCTGCTGCCGGTGCTGGCGCGCCGCTGGGGCAGCGCCTGGGGTGTGGTGCTGAGCGCCCTGTGCTTTGCGCTTGCGCACCTCAGCCTGGGAGAGCTGTTGCCACTGTTTGTGCTGGGCCTGGGCTTGGGCTGGCTGCGGCTGCGCAGCGGCCGCCTCGGGGCCAGTGTTGTGATGCACGGACTCTGGAATGGCCTGACCTTTGCCAACCTGTTGCTGCTGGCCGGCTGAGCCCTTGCGAACCACCACCGCTGGTGGTTCACTTGCGCAGAGCACGGTTTCCCTGGTGGTCGCCAGTCCGGTCAAGCAGTCCCCATCGCAGCCGTCCGGCAAGCCACTGGCCCGGCCGTTCGCCCTGATCGAGGGTTCACTCTCGGCCCGCAAAGTGGTCCGCCAGGCCCCCTGGTTGGCCAGTCTCCATCGTCTCAGCGATGGGGCCCTGGTCGGGCTGGGACTGTCGATGCTGGCCATGAGTGCGCTGACCTTGCACTGGCAGAACCAGTGGGGCCGCAGTTACAAGGCCCTGGAGGCCACCCAGGTGCTGGAGCACCGCTTGCAGGAGTCGGCGGCTCTGCTTGAGCAGCATCATCTGGGTGCAGTGCGCAAACCTGGCTGGCTGGTTCCCACCAGTAGCGATCAACTGGTGCATCTGCCGCCGCCCCCGATGGCCCCCTCTGGCCTTGGCGCCGTTCTGGCGGCCGCTCGCCTCAACTGGGGGCTGATCGCCCCCGGCTATTGAAATGGTGTCACCCGATTTGGGGTCATCGCGGCGACGTCGCGTTGTTGAACTGCACACGGCACCCGTCGGTCGTTTGATGGCCGTTTACGCAGTGCTGGGGCTTGGCCTTGCTGGTTTGGCGTTGCGCCTGGCGTGGTTGCAGATTGCCGACGGGCACAACCTTCAGTCGCGGGCCCGGGCGATCCAGACCCAGTCGATCGCCCCAATCGGTACGCGTCGCACCATTGTTGATCGCAACGGTCGTTTGGTGGCCCTGGACGAACAGCGCTACACGCTCTGGGCTCATCCGCGTTATTTCAACTTTCCTGGTGATGACCCCCAGGTTCGGCGTCGCAGCGACGAAGTCGCTCAGAAGCTGGCGGCGGTGCTGGCTCAGCCCAGCGCCAAATTGGCCGCCACCCTGAGCACACGACCCAGCGGCATCAAGCTCGCCACCGATCTGGACCCGGAGACGGCTCAACGGGTCAGGCGCCTTGGCATCAGCGGCCTGGATCTGGAGGCCTATCCACGCCGCATCTATCCGCAGGGTCCGCTGTTTGCCAACGTCGTGGGCTTCCTCAACCTGGAGCGCGTACCTCAGGCGGGTCTTGAGCAGAGCCGTGATCGCGATCTCAGACGCCATGAAGACACCCTGACGATGCGTCGCGGTGCCGATGGCACGCCGCTACCCGAGGGACTCTCTGCGGGCTCGCTCTATGGCGACGACCTGCGGCTGCAGTTGACCCTCGATGCCCGCTTGCAGCAGGTGGCCCAACAGGCCCTTGCGCGGCAGATCAAAAAGTGGAATGCCAAGCGCGGCGCCGCCCTGGTGATGGATGTGCGCAACGGCGAAATGCTGGCGCTGGCGTCCTTCCCCTCCTACGACCCCAATCGTTTCTGGGCGTTTAAGCCTGGCCTGTTCCGCGAATGGTCGGTGCAGGATCTCTACGAACCGGGATCCACCTTCAAGCCCATCAATCTGGCCCTGGCGCTGCAGGAGAAGGCGATCGATCCTGCTGGCAAGGTCGTCGACACCGGATCGCTCACCATCGGCGGCTGGCCGATCTTCAACCATGACCGCAAGGCCAACGGTGTGATCGACTTTGCCACGGTGCTGCAGGTGTCGAGCAACGTCGGCATGGTGCGCGCCATGTCCCATGTCAAGCCTGACCGCTTCTGGTACTGGCTGCGGGCGCTTGGCATCGACAGCCGCCCGGACACCGACCTACCTGGCGCTGTGGCCGGTCAACTCAAGGACCGCACCGCCTTTGTCACCCAGCCGATCGAGCCCGCTGTGGCTGCCTTTGGTCAGGGTCTGTCGCTGACCCCGTTGAAACTGATCCAGTTGCACGCGATGTTGGCCAACGGTGGTCGTTTGGTCAGTCCCCACATCACCCGTGGTTTGCGTTCGGGCGATGCCCTTGCTTCCCCGCCGGGAGCCAGCGGCATTCCCCTGCTTAACCCAGCGGTCACCAAGATCGTGATGGGCTGGATGGAATCGGTTGTCGAGCGCGGCAGTTTGCCGGTCAAAACCCCCGGCTACCGCATCGGTGGCAAGACGGGGACGGCGCAGAAGGCCGAGAACGGCGTCTACATCCCCGGCGCCCTGATCACCAGCTTCGTCGGCCATCTGCCAATGGACGACCCTCGCTATGTGGTGCTGGTCGTCGTTGACGAGCCCAAAGGAGGCAACGTCTTCGGCTCGACCGTGGCTGCGCCGGTGGCCAAGCAGATCATCGATGCCCTGTTGGTGCTTGAAGCGATCCCGCCATCCCGTCCGCGGGTGCAGCCCAAGCGACCCGTGAACGCGGCCTGAAATGTCTGTTCCCACAACCTTGGCGACAGGGGACTGGGCAGGCTGTGGGATCTGGCTAGCGTTGATGGGACTGGGTCCGTCAGAACCGCAACCGCATGGCCAACCTGCTCGATCAACTCGCCGCCATGACGGTGGTGGTTGCCGATACCGGTGATATCGACGCCATTCGCCAGTTCACCCCGCGGGACGCCACCACCAACCCATCGCTGATTCTGGCTGCAGCCCAGATCGCGACCTATCAGGAGCTGATCGATCGTTCGCTGCGCGAATCACGCGAGGCCATGGGTGCGGCTGCCGCTGCCGATGCCGTCGTGCATGAAGCGCTCGATGAGATCTGCGTCACCTTCGGCAAGGAGATCCTCAAGATCGTGCCCGGTCGCGTCTCCACCGAAGTCGATGCCCGCCTCAGCTTCGACACCGAGGCGACCATCGCCAAAGCGCGCAAGCTGATCGGTCTCTACAACAGGGCTGGCATCAGCAACGACCGCGTGCTGATCAAGATCGCCTCCACCTGGGAGGGGATCCGCGCCGCAGAGCGACTCGAGCAAGAGGGCATCCACTGCAACCTGACGCTGTTGTTTGGTTTTGCCCAGGCGGTGGCCTGCGCCGAAGCCGGTGTCACATTGATCTCGCCGTTTGTGGGGCGCATCCTCGATTGGTACAAGAAGTCGACGGGCCGTGATCACTACCCGGGTCCTGAAGATCCCGGGGTGGTCTCGGTCACCCAGATCTTCAACTACTTCAAGACCTACGGCTACAAAACGGAGGTGATGGGGGCCAGCTTCCGCAACATTGAGGAGATCATCGAGCTGGCGGGTTGCGATCTGTTGACGATCTCACCAGCGTTGCTTGATCAGTTGCGCAGCAGCGAGGGTGAGTTGGAACGCAAGCTCAATGCCTTTGATCCGGCACCCACCGAAACTCAGCTCCATCTCGACGAAGCGGGCTTCCGCCAGATGCTCGCCGCCGATGCGATGGCTTCCGAAAAGCTCGATGAAGGCATTCGCGGCTTCTGCAAGGCGATCGAGACCCTGGAGGAGCAGCTCACCCATCGCCTCGCCGTGCTCGAAGGTGGCGCTGCCCTGAACCATGCGGCCCACGAGATCTTCCAGCTCAACGACCTTGACGGTGACGGTTGCATCACCCGCGAAGAGTGGCTGGGCAGTGATGCGGTCTTCGCGGCACTCGACACCGACAACGACGGTCGTTTGGTGCCCGATGATGTGCGCGGTGGTCTGGGTGCGCCCCTCGCCATTGCTGCTCAGGGCTGAGTTTGATGCCAACGGTCAATGCACTCGACACCATGCGGGCTCTGGCCAGCAAGGGTGAAGTGATCGATGTTCCAGCCGGAGCCTTGATCTTTCGCTCTGGCGAGGCGGGTGATTGCATGTTTGGGTTGCTCGAGGGCACCGTCGAGCTCAGCTGGAATGGTGATGCCGGCCATGAGACGATCAAAGCCGGCGATGTCTTCGGTGCGGGGGCGCTGGTCACCCCAGACCACCGCCGCTATGGCAATGCCAGGGCGATCACGCCCTGCAAGTTGCTGGTGATGAACCGCGAGAAGTTTCTGTTTGCCGTGCAGGAGGCGCCGATGTTTGCCATCGAATTGCTCGGATCCATCGATCAGCGCCTGCGGCAACTCAAGGACAGCACGCGGTTTCGTTGATCTGCAGACCTGCACCTGCTGGCGCTGAATTGGCTGGCCCCTGCGCAGGCCCAGCCGTATCGCAGTGTCAACCCTGTTGAAACAGGAGCCGTTTGATCACGCGTTGGGCAATGTCGCCGTAGCCCATGTCGCCTGAGAGAATCTGGGCGATGCGCTGCGGTGCCGTGGGGCGCTTGATGCCGAGTTGATAGCCGATCTTCGGCACTCGGTAGAAGACCTGGGCGATGCGCTTGCCCCAGGCCATCGACTCACCCCACTCGCGTCGCACGTGTTGGGTATAGCCGGCCAGAGCCTGGCTGTCGCCGGCCAGCCAGCGCTCGAGGGCCGACGCTGCCGCCGTGCCGCTGAGCAGGGCGGGGCGGATCCCCTCAGCCAGAAAGGGATCACACAGCGAGGCGGCATCGCCGGCAACAACGATGCCGTCGCCATGAAGGCGGTGGTGACCATCCCAGATGCGCAGTGGCGACGTGGTGCGCACTCCTGCGTCTGCAGCCAGGCCCAAATCGGGCAGCAGACGCTGCAGCACAGCATCGGCATCAGCGGCCTCTTTGCCAATGAACGTACCGACGCCGATGCTGTAGCCGCTGTGGCGTGGAAAGGCCCAGCAGAAACCATGGTGCACCAGGCCAAATTCAAAACGGGCCGTATCGGGCTCGCTGACAGCCGCATCCACGTCCACGGCCACCGTGGTGGCATAACGGGGCCTGGGTGAGCCCAGACCCAAAGGGACTGTGAGCTCGGAGCGACTGCCGTTGGCAATCACCACGGCCTTGGCCTGCAGGCTGCCGGCATCCCCCTGGATCTCCCAGAGCTCGCCGCAGCGCACGAGGCGGCGTACCGGCCATGGGCTGCGCAGTTCGCCGCCGGCTGCACATGCCTGCTCCATCAAGTAGGCATCCAGACGCGCCCGCTGCACGATCCAGAACGGTGCCTCACCGGGAAGCTCGGCGACCACGGGATCGTCCAGGTTCCAACTGAAACGCACGCGGCGGATCACCTGATCCACCGCAGGCGTTAGATCAAAGGGAAACCACCGCTGCACGGAGGCTGCCATGCCGCCGCCGCATGGCTTGGCTCGGGGGAACGGAGTCTGCTCGAGCACCACGACCGATCGGCCACTGCGTGCCAGCAGGGCAGCGCAACTGGCGCCGGCAGCGCCGGCGCCGATCACGGCCACATCGACAGGGTTGTTCACACCAGGCCGCTCATACCGGTGTGCTCACACCTTGAGGATGTCGGCTTCTTTCTCGGCCAGTTGCTTCTCCAGTTCAGCGATGAACTTATCGGTGAGTTTCTGGACCTTGTCCTGCTCGTCGCGGCTCTGATCTTCGGAGAGCTCGCCTTCCTTCTCCTGTTTCTTGACCTTGTCGATGGCGTCGCGGCGAATGTTGCGCAGGGCCACCTTGCCCTCTTCGGCGTACTTGGCCGCCAGCTTGCAGAGCTCCTTGCGGCGGTCCTCGGTGAGGGGCGGAATGTTGATGCGGATCACCTTGCCGTCGTTGTTGCAGGTGAGGCCCAGATCGCTCATCGAGATGGCCTTTTCGATCACGGCCATGGCCGAGGTGTCGAACGGCTGGATCTGGATGGTCTGGGAATCAGGGGTCGACAGGTTCGCCAGTGACTTGAGCGGTGTATCGCTGCCGTAGTACTCGACCTGAATCTTGTCGAGCAACGACGGGTTAGCACGGCCGGTGCGAATGGTGTTGAAGGTGCGCTGGGTGGCATCCAGCGACTTGCGCATGCTGGCTTCGAGGTCCATGGCTCAGGCTCAGTGGCTCAGGGTGTGATGCGGGTGCCGATCGATTCGCCGGCGACGGCGCGGCCAATGTTGCCGGGGCCGAACAGATCAAACACCACGATCGGGATGGCGTTGTCCTTGCAGAGGGCGATGGCTGTGCTGTCCATCACCTCGAGCTCGCTGCTCAGCACCTCCAGGAAGGTGAGGCTGTCGTAGCGAACGGCACCAGGGTGACGGGCCGGGTCCTTGTCGTACACCCCATCAACCTTGGTGGCCTTGAACACCACATCGGCACCGATCTCGGCGGCCCGCAGGGCCGCGGTGGTGTCGGTTGTGAAAAAGGGATTGCCGGTTCCGGCGGCAAAGATCACAACTCGCCCTTTCTCCATGTGCCGAATCGCCTTGCGGCGGATGTAGGGCTCGGCCACCTCCTGCATCGAGATGGCGCTTTGCACCCGGGTGGGGATGCCGGCGCGCTCGAGCCCGTCTTGCAGGGTGATGGCGTTCATGACGGTGGCCAACATGCCGACGTAATCGGCGGTGGCGCGGTCCATGCCGGCGGCCGAACCCTTGAGCCCTCTGAAAATGTTGCCGCCGCCCACCACAATCGCCAGTTGGGTGCCCGTGGCGACGCAGGCGGCCACATCACGGGCAATCGACTGCACGATGGCGGGGTCGATGCCGTAGCCCTGCTCCCCCATCAGCGCTTCACCGC
>CAYFMB010000078.1:6128-7958 GCA_964344095.1 uncultured Klebsiella sp. | reverse complement strand
AATCGTTGCCGCTGCCGCCCTGCACGGAGCTGCTCGTGGCACCCGCAGCTGTGATGACGTTGTCACCGGCACCCAGGTTGATGGTGCTGCTGTTGATGCTGCTGCTCACAGCCACCGTGTCGGCGCCGGCACCGGTGACCACAGTGCTGCCGCTGAGCACAGACGCAATGGTGACGCTGTCAGCCAGATCGAGGCTGTCCTCAGGATTGGAACTGGGCGCCATCTCGAGCAGGGCACCACGGACATCGCCCGCCACCACCAGCGAGTCAGCACCGAGCAGACCACCGATCTGACCGGTGCTGATCGCCGCGAGTGAGAGCAGGTCATTGCCCTGGCCAGCACCGATCGTGGCGTTCACGGCCGTACCGGCCACCACAACGGTGTCGTTGCCGGTTGCAGCAGAAATGCCGGAGCCAGCCAGGCTGGCAGCCAGGATCACCCGATCATCCCCATCCTCCGCATTGATCTGACTGGCCACCACAGGCCACTGCAGCGCGATCGTGTCGGCTCCGCTGCCGCCGTTGATCAGCGATCGATTCAGCGTCCCCACCACCGTGATGCTGTCGTCGTCGTCGCCACCACCGACGGTCGATGCCGTCAGGCCGCGGCTGAACGCCAGAACGTCCTGGCCCTGGGAAGCCTCAAGCGAACTGCCGCTGACGCTGCGCAGCGCGACGATGGTGTCGTTGCCATCGCCAGTGCTCTCGGCCAAGTCGTTGCCCAGCACTGTCGCGCCCAACACGACCTCGCTGAACAGCAGGCTGTCGGCATCGGCCTTGCCCTCGATCAGGGTTGCCGTGACCGTGCCGCTGATCGCCAAGGTGTCGTTGCCCGAACCCAGCGCAAACGTCGAGCCGCTCACCGAGCTGCGTAGGCGCACGACATCGGCGTCGGCGCCGGTTTCGACAACGGAATTGACGAGCAGGGCCTCGACGAGCAGCGAGTCAGCACCCTGACCGCCGACAAACGTCGATGCGCTGGCGGGGCCCTTGAGCACAACGGTGTCGCTGTCGGCACCCGCCTCCACCCTGACACTGGTCAGTGCATAGGTCCCAAAATCAAAGCTGTCGTTGCCAGCGTTACCGGTGTAAGTCGAACCAACACCCACACCGAAGAGCGAAGCGGCGGGCGCCACCGCGGTGATTGTGTCGTTGCCCCCAGCACCGACAACACAGCTGTTGTCGTACTTGCTCCCCATCCACTGGGGACTGTCGCTGCCCTGAACCAGCTGATTGGCCTGGGTTCCAAACAGGCTGTCGCCGGTACCGCTGATCGTGCTGGTGGTCATCGCCATGGCTGCTGGATCGTGTTGCGACACCGACCGCATTCACAGATTCAGCGTGAGTAAAAGAGATTAAAAATACAGATTTTTGCGTTCACATTGATTCAAAAGTTGACCTATCCCACGCTCAGTTTGCTGGGCTGAACCCAAGCGACATGGGACACTGCCCTGAGCCACGCGGCGGCCCCCTTGGGCAAGAAAGGCAAAAAAAAGAAAGAGCGAGGCCTGGCTGCGGCGCCGGCGAAGGGGATGGCCGCCGGGCCACAAGCGGTTGCTTCTGCAACACCACCAGCCCAGCTCTCAGAGGCAGCCGCACAACTCAACCGCGCCTGTCAGCTGCATCAACAGGGCGATCTCGCGGGCGCCGAGCAGGCCTACCGCCAGGCCCTGGCGGCCGACGCCACCCTGCTCAACGGCTGGCGCAACCTGGGCGCCATGCTGCGCCAGCTGGGCCGCAGCGCCGAAGGGCGTCAGTGCACCGAACAGGCGCTCAAGCTCGATCCTGCCGACGCCAGCCTCTGGGGCAACTACGGCAACGTGCTGCGCGA
>CAYFMB010000078.1:670-6028 GCA_964344095.1 uncultured Klebsiella sp. | reverse complement strand
GGGCTGGGCGATCTGCAAACGGCCTACGGGCTGTTCGAGCGGGCTCTGCAGCTGGAGCCCAACTACCCGATCTGCCTCAACACCTTCGGGTTGATGCTGCGCGACCTGGGCCGCAGCCACCAGGCGCGCGAGTGCTTTGAACAAGCGCTGGCCTGCGATCCGAGCTTTGGCCCGGCCATGAACAACCTGGGCTCGGTCCTCAAGGACGTGGCCCGCTACAGCGAGGCGCTGCACTGGTTGCGCGAGGGGGCCAAGACCATGGCCGACAACCCAGCGGCCCAGTCCAACGTGCTGTTCACCCTGGTGGGCTACGAGCTGGAACCGGCCCAGCAGCGCTACGACGAAGCGCGGCGCTTTGCCGAAAAAGCACTGGCCACCCACAAGGCCGGCTTTGAGCGCTATCGCGACCGGATCCCCGATCCCGACCCCGACCGCCGCCTCAAGCTGGGGCTGGTGTCACCCGATTTCTGCCGCCACGCCGTCAGTTACTTCATCGAACCCCTGCTGGAGCACTGGGACCGCAGCCAGCTCGAGGTGTTCCTGTACTCCAACGGCGAGGTGCGCGACGACTACACCGCGCGGCTGCAGGAGAAAGCTGACCAGTGGCGCGACATCCGTCTACTGGGGCAAGAGGAGGCCATCGCCCAGATCTTGCGTGACGAAATCGACATCTTGGTCGATCTGGCAGGTCATACCGCCGGCAACCGACTGGCTCTGATGGCGGGCAAGCCGGCACCGATCCAGGCCACCTACCTGGGCTACTACGGCACCACGGGCCTGGAGCAAGTGGACTACTGGCTCACCGACGCGGTGCTGCATCCACCCGAATGCGATGCCGATGACCCCTGCAGCGAGGAACGCTGGCGTCTCGATCGGCCCTACGTGAGCTTCAGGCCGCTGCCCGCGGCCCCGGCAGTGAGCCCACCGCCGTGCCTGCGCAACGGCTTCATCACCTTCGGCAGCTTCAACCAGAGCCGCAAGATCACCCAGCGCACAGCCGAGCACTGGCTGGCGGTGCTGCAAGCGGTGCCAGACAGCCACCTGCTGCTCAAGAGCCGCAACCTGGGCGAGGCCACCGAGCAGCAGCGCGTGCGCGAGTTGTTTGAAGGTCTTGGACTGGCCCCTGAGCGGCTGACCCTGCAAGGCCACAGCCCCACGGTCGAGCAGCACCTGGCGGCCTACAGCCAACTCGACATCGCCCTGGACACCTTTCCGTACACCGGTTGCACCACCACGGCCGATGCCCTCTGGATGGGGGTGCCGGTGCTCACCGTGGCGGGCAGCTCCATGGTGAGCCGCCAGGCAGCAGCGGTGCTCACAGCGGTGGGCAACGCCAACTGGATCTGCCGCGACGCCGCCGAGCTGGTGGCCATCGCCCAACAGCTGGTGGCCGACCCGCAGGCGCTGGCGTCACGCCGGGAGCGCCAACGCCAGCAGGTGGCCGCCAGCCCCCTGCTCGACCATGCCGATCTGGCGCGCGCCACCGAGCGGGCATTTCGCCAGTGGTGGCACCGCTGGCTCGAGCGCGAGGGCTGGGGCACAGGCAACAACAGCTGGTCAGCAGCCAGCGCCGACAAACCCCCGGCGCCCCCGAGCCAAGCCAACAGTTACCCGCTGGCCAACCGGCCGCAACGACCCCTGCCCCTGTGGCTGGGGACGCTGCCAGCTGAGGAGGCCGCACGCTGGCAGGACCGCGGTTACCACATCACACCGCTGAACCGCTTGAGCCCATGGAACGGGAGCGCCACAGCCCTGTTTCGCCGCCATCGCCGCGGTGAACCAGTGCTTGCGGTGCTCGAACAGCCACAGACAGCACAGCAGACGTGGTGGCAGCAGGTCTATCCCCAGCTGGTCTGGGAGCGCCAGAACTGATGCGACTGCTGCTGGTCCACCAGAACTTTCCAGGGCAGTTCAGAGATCTGGCCCCCGCGTTGGCCGACCGCGGCCACGAGCTTCGGGCGATCGGCTGCAGCGAGCGAGCCTGTGACCCGCGCATCACAGTGCGGCGCTACTGCCACGCACTGCCCGAGCGTCAGGGCTTGCACCAGCTCAGCGGCGAGGTCGACGACTGGATCCGCCGCGCCGAGCTGGCCGCCCGTGAAGCCGAGGCCTATAAGCGCGAAGGCTGGGCTCCAGATGTGATTCTGGCCCATCCGGGCTGGGGCGAGAGCCTGCTGCTGCGCGAGGTGTTTCCGGCCAGCCCGCTGCTGCTGTGGCCCGAGCTGTGGCTGCGCCCCGAGCACATGGGCATTGCCAACGGCCAGGCGGCACTTGAACAGCTGCACTACCTGCGCACCAAGAACTGGCTGCTCGACGGCGCCCTGGCCGATGCCGCCGCCGCCGTGGTGCCGACGGCTTACCAGGGCAGCACCTTTCCGCAGCGCTGGCAAAGCAAGCTGCGGCTCATTCATGAAGGGGTGCAGCCCGGTCTGTTCGAGCTGCCACGGCTGAGCAGCCTCTACGTGAGTCCCACCCTCAACCTGGGCCCCAATGTGCCGCTGGTGACGTTCATCAGCCGCAACCTCGAGCCCATGCGCGGCTTCCCAACCTTCATGCGAGCACTGCCGCGGCTACAGGCACTGCGTCCCGACGCGCAGGTGGTGATCGTCGGCGGCGATGGGGTCAGCTACTCGAGCGCACCCGGCGAGGGGGGCAGCTGGAAGCAGGTGCTGCTCAACGAGCTTGAAGGTCAGCTTGATCTGAACCGGCTGCATTTCTTTGGCCGCCTGCCCCATGAGGAGCTGATCAAGCTGTACCGGCGCTCCAACCTGCATGTGTACCTGTCGGCAGCCTTTGTGCTGAGCTGGAGCTTGACCGAGGTGCTGGCCTGCGGCACGCCGGTACTGGCCGGCATCAATCCGATGCTCGAGGAACTGATCGAACCCGGGGTCAATGGCGCCCTGTGGCAAGGCAACCCTGAAGGGCTGGGTGAGGCCATGGCCCAGCTGCTGGCCAACCCGGCCCAGCTGCAACGCTGGGGCGAGGCCAGCCGCCAGCGCCTACAGCCCACCTATCACCAGAGCCATTGTGTGCAGGAGCTCGAAAAGCTGCTGCACGAGGTGTCAGGCCAGTTCTAAGGGCTGTTGAATGGGCGAAACATCCATGAGCGCGTTGTGATCACCCACCTCAAGCTGTTCAGCGATGGCGGCCTGCGCCAGGTGGCCCTGTTTGACGGTGCCAATGAAAGCAGCGACTGGCAGCGCAACGCTCCAGCTGATGAGGTGCTCAGCGGCGGTTGGCACCTGCTGCCCAAGGAGCAACTGCTGAGTCTGGCCGAAGTGCAGGCCCAGGGGTTCCTCAAAGACGATGCCGAGGGCGCCACTGCTCCCGAAAGTTCGGACCCCCAACGCAATTGGCGCCTGCGCTGCGCCAGTCTGCACAGCCGCCTGGCCGATGCAGCCGCCGCCCAGGGCGACCATGGAGCCGAGGCAAGCGCCTGCACGGCGGTCGCCGCCGTGATGCGGCAGCTCGATGACCCCACCCGCCAGAGCGCCTGGCTGCTGCGCGCCGTGCAGGCACGGCTGTCCCAGTGGCAACGTGACCAGGAGCCGGCCGTGGCCGAACAGCTGGCTGACCTCTTTGGCCAGCTGGCCCAGCGCCCCTGGCCGAACGAACCCGACGCACCGAGCAAAGGCGCTGCCAATCAGCGCTTCTGGCTGGGCCAGGCGCTGGAGCGCTATGCCGAGCTGTCACTGCAGGCCGAGGCCAACGGTGATCTGGCTGCAGCAGCCAGCAGCGCCGAGGCAGTGGTTCGGCTGCAGACGCTCATGGCTGCCTGAGGCTGGCGGCCTTGAGCATCTGAGCGAGTTGCTCGGCAAAGATCTCGGCAGTACCGGTCACATCACAAACCGCCGAGCGACGCACCGCCCTCGCCAGCTTGCGCCGCGCCTTAGCTGTGCGGTAGCGGGCACACAAATCACGCGCGCGGGCAGGCAGCTCGTCGGGGCGTTCGCAAACCAGATCGCCCAAGCCGGCATTCTCAAGAATCGCCGCCGAAATGGCACCGGCATAGAGGTGATTGGGGCAGGTCAGCACCGGAATTCCCATCGCAAGGGAATCCAGGGTGGTGGTCGTACCACTGACTGGGTAACTGTCGAGATGCAGGTGAATGCGACCGTAGTCCTTGAGGGCATCCTGACCCGAGGGGGCATAGGGCAGCGGTTGCAGCTGATGCGGGGCGATGCCGGCATCCAAAAAGGCCCGCAGAAACCAGCGCCGCACCGCCGGGTCAAAGAACGAATGACTGCGAAACTGCAGCACCGCTTCTGGCATGGCCGCCAACACCTGACCAAAGCGTTCAATGCACACCCGCGTCAGTTTGCGGGTGTGATTGAACGAACCGATCACTGCGTGATCGGGTTCGCTGTAGGCGATCGCATCGGGTTCAGGCAAGCCGTGGGAGCCAGGGTCGTAACACAGGCTTGAACCCGGGAGGCTCCAGATCGCCTCCGCGCCCGGGTAGGAGTTCTGCACGCGGCGAGCAATCGCTGCATCGAGAATCCACCAGTCGCACTGCTCACCGTAACTGGGGCCATAAAAACCCAGATAAGTGGCCTGCACTGGGGCATAACGCTGGTTCAGTAGACCGGGCCTGTTGTCAGCGGTGTGACCTCCCAGGTCAAGCAAGACATCGGGGCCGAGTGTCTGCAGCAGAGTGTCTGTTTCAGCAATGGCCATGGTCTCTAAACCATGCCAGCTGTGACTGAGCGCCTTGAGCTCCTCGCGCACAGGATCGTGATCATGGGGATTAAACGCCACATGCACCAGCCGGTACTGACGAGCCAGCCGCCGTGCCAGTGGGAGCCAGAAACGACCAACTGGATGCATGCGCAGATCGGCTGAAACCACCGCGAGCACAGGTTTTTCATGCACCCGCAACGGCCGCGGCGGCAGAAGCCGCGCCGGCCGCGTCAGCCGATGAAAATGATTCACCAACTGATCCACATAGGCACGATCCAACCGCTCCAGCCCGAGAGCCGTGAACAACATGTTGCTTAGAGTGACGGGCTGCAGCTCTGCCGTGTGGCGCTGATAAATCGTGCGAAACAACGAATCCGCACGCTCAATAGCCCCAATGATCGTATAGGCCCTTAAAACAAAATCGCTGGCCGCAAAATCACGTCGTTGAAACTGAAAATTACAATAGGTTTGCAACAGCTGCTGATAACGACCCTTAGCCCACAGCTCCTGCAGATGAATCAACGCGGGCTGGGTGTTGCGGTAAAAATCAAGGCCCGTATAGCGCCTATCAGGCAGAGATTTCAGAACCGGCGCAGCCCCCTCTGCAGCAACCAACGACAGCAAGAGATCTGGGCGATGTGGAAAGCGCAAACTGACAAGATGACCCAAACGACGAAA
>CAYFMB010000078.1:0-660 GCA_964344095.1 uncultured Klebsiella sp. | reverse complement strand
TCCAGAGGCGGCTGCGAATCCACACCACTGAGAACACCATATGACTGATGCAGAGATTGGACAGACACAATGCCATCCGAGCAGACTTGCCCCACCAATACTGCACCCGCATGCAGCTGCACTTCCGCCAGCAAGCGAGCACCGCCGTAATAAAACCGCTGCCAACCATGAATAACACCGCGATGCAACGCCAAAGGCAAAACTCCTAGAACGTAAATCACAAAAAAGGGCCCCCGAGGGGGCCCTTGGAATCTGTACTCCTTAACTGATCAGGAGAATGTAGGAACGTTGACATTGGACACCCAGGAGCCAGTACCAGTCGCCCCATAAGAAGCGATAGCACTAGTGATCCCCTCAACCTCAGAACCAACCAGAACGAAAGATCCAGCATCAGTACCGAAGCTGTTCGTAGCAGCACCGAAGGTAAGGGTTACAACGTTGGTACCAACTGCAACGCTCACATAAGCGAGACTTGCACTCGATGCAACCCCAAACATGTTGGTGTAAGAGGCAGAGTCAAGCAGCTAAGAGCCAAGGAAGCTAATGGTGCTGGCCACACCTTCCGTAACGCCGAAGCGAACATTGGCAAGACCAGAAGCGGACGAAACATCAGAACCGATCAAGATGGCATCGCTACCACTGGTGTTCCAGAAGTAAGCC
>CAYFMB010000077.1:0-8032 GCA_964344095.1 uncultured Klebsiella sp. | reverse complement strand
GAGCGCTGCCTGCAATTAAAGCCTGATCATTATTCAGCGCATCACAATCTGGCCAATTGCCTGCGCGACCTCAAGCGCCTCGACGAGGCGCTCGCGCACTATGAGCGCTCAGCCGCGATTGAGGACCACAACGCTGACATGCACTGCAACTGGGGCCTGGCCCTGCAGCTCAAAGAGCAGTGGGACAAGGCCATCAGTCAGTTCCAGATCGCGATTGAGCAGAAGTCAGACCACGCCCCTTCGCACATCAACCTGGGCAGCGCCCTGGCGGTGCAGGATCGTTTTGAGGAGGCTTGCGCTGTGCTGCGGCGCGGGGTCGAACTCGACGACAGCTGCAATGACGCCAAGTTCAACCTGGGTCTGACCCTGCTCACCATTGGCGAGTTTGAGGAGGGCTGGCAGTTCTATGAGACCCGCCTGCGCCTGCCCGACAAGGTGCGACCGCCGCTACCCACAGCGATGTGGGACGGCAAGCTCGAGTCGCTCGACGGCAAACCGCTGCTGGTCTGGTGCGAGCAAGGCTTTGGCGACAACATTCAGTTCGCCCGCTACCTGCCGATCCTGGTGGAGGCGGGGGTGCAGGTCACCTATTCGACCCGTGCGCCGTTGATGCGGTTGTTCCGCGAGTGCCTGGCACCCCATGCGCCGGCGATCGTTGAGCACAAACCGAGTGAGCTGCAGGGTTTTGAGCATCATGTGGCTTTGCTCAGCCTGCCCAAGCTCTGCGGCACCAGCCTCGAAACGGTGCCGATGATGCCCGGTTACCTCAAAGCACCGGTGCAGATCCCTGCCCATCTCAAGGTGCAGCGCCAGCCCTTTGCTCTGCACATTGGCCTGGTGTGGGCCTCGGGTGTCGACAACAAAGACATGTATGCCGATAAGTCGATGCAGCTCGAGCCGCTCATCGGGCTGTTTGACAGCTGGCGCAACGAGCGGCTGGTGGTGCTGCATTCGCTCCAGGTGGGTGTCGACGCCGATCAGCTCGAGCCCTGGCGCGGCCAGCGCGGCATTGTCGATCACTCCACCCAGCTGGGTGACTTCCATGACACCGCCGCTGTCCTCAGCCAGCTCGATCTGGTCGTCACCGTTGACACCGCCGTCGCTCACGTGGCCGGTGCCATGGCCAAGCCCGTTTGGCTGATGCTGCAGCACAACGCCGACTTCCGCTGGCTGCGAGGCCGCTCCGATACCCCCTGGTATCCGTCGATGAGCCTGTTTCGCCAGCGCAAACTGGGTGACTGGCCCAGCGTGCTGGAGCAGATCTCAGAGCGCCTGGTGCGGTTGCTCGGCTGACTCAGTGGCTCCAGTGCATGCCCAGGGTTGACGCGGCCCAGGCGTAGGTGGGCTCCAGCTGCTCTCGCAGCCTGTGGCGTAGCGCTGGCGGTACGGCCGTTGCCTCGCCTGTGCCGCTGTTCTGCATGGGCAGGTGCAGCCTTGTGGCATCGGCTGCGGGCAGTCCCAGAAAGCCCAACACCTGCGCCAGCGTTGGTTGCGGTTTGATGAAGAGATCTTCGCTGCGTAGCACGAGCAATCGCTCCTGCTGGCGCCAGGCTTCAAAGCGCGGCAGTTGTTGCTCGTAGCGGCTGCGGGCCACATAGCTCAGCCTCTGGTGCGCCAGGTGGACCCCGCCTGGGCTGAGCAGGGCGGTTTCGGCGCCGTCCAGGCGCGTCGGTTCGGCATCGAGCGCTTCGCTCAGGGGCAGGCATTCATTGCCGCGGCGCACGGCATGGAAGTAGTGCGAGAGCGTGCGCGCCACCGGGTCCCGCAGCAGCACGATCAGCCGCGCATCGGGCAGACAACGGGCGAGCCGAGCGGGTACCGCCGGGTGAAACAAGTAGTACGGGGTGGCTTCGCCACACAGCTGTTCGGCGTCGGCATCGGCGAACTGGGCGGCATACCAGCTCAGCGGCTGCTCGCTGTGGAGCGTGAAGTAGTGGACTTCCTTGGCTGCGGGCAGCATCACGCGCGGGTGTTGCCCCAGGGCCCCATGCAACGAGGTGGTGCCCGCCTTCTGGGCGCCAATCACCACGAAGTCGGGCAGGCGTGGCGTGCGGACTTGAGGCATCGGCGGTGTTCTCGTCAGCCTGCGGCAGAATGCCACCTTCAACGTCATGGACGTTGCATCACCCGGTCGTCTCGATTTGAGCCAACCCACGCCGCCGCTAGCGCCGCCGCAGCTCGATGCCATCAACCGCTGGACCTGGGCTCCTGCGGCCAGCGAGGTCAGTTGGCAGCTGCTGCGCCGCACTGGCCGCGCCGAGCTGGTGCTGCAGGCCTGGGTCGAAGCGCAGATCTGTGCCCTGGTGCCGCTCGAGTTGGAACTGGAGGCCCAGTTGCTCGAGGCCCATCAACCGGGGACAGGGCAAAGCCCTGACGATGCCGCCTATGCGGCCACCGCGGCCGAGCGCCTGCGCCGCTTCAAGCGGGCCCAGTTCAGCTTGCACATCGACGAGCACTTCACCCGCACCAAGCGTCAGCGCGACCGCATCATCTATTCGATGCTGCGCTGCAGCGATCGCAGCCGCGTCGATGAGCTGGCCCTGGCGATTCGCGAAGGCGAACTCGACTTCGCCGCTGCCGCGATCCGTTATTCCGAAGGCCCCGAAAGTGCCCAGGGCGGCCGCATTGGCCCGATCTCGCCCCATGTGGGCCACCCCGAACTCAACAGCCGCCTCGAGCAGGCCAATGAGGGTGATCTGATCGGTCCGTTTGCGATCGGTGACATGCATGTGCTGTTGCGGCTTGACGCCCGCATCACCACCCGGCTCGACGAGGGTCTGCAGGAGCAACTGCTCGAAGAGCTCTACGCTGACTGGCTGCAGCGTCAGGTCAGCGCCCTGCTGGCCGGTGACAGTATCGAACCGATGGAGTACTTGCCCGAGTCATGACCGTCTCGCTTTCGTCTCGCGTGCGGTTGTTGCTCGATGCGCCGCCCTTTGATCGGGCCGATCCGGCGCTGTTGGCAGCCACCGAAGAGCAGGTGCAGGCCTGGCAGTTTGACCTGGGTTACGAGCTCGCCCGCGAAGGCGTGCCCTTTGGTTATGTGTGCCTGGTGGTCGAGGGTGGACTGCGCCTCACCGGCCGCGACTGGCAGGGTGAACCCTTCACCGTGCGCCGTCTGCATAGCGGCGAGTGGTGGGGGCTGTGGAGCGGCCTGGCCGAAGTGGCGGCCGTCACCGTGCGCACCACCGAGCCGACCAAGCTGCTGGCGGTACCCATCGAGCTGTGGCAGCGCTGGTGGCAGCAGCAGCCCGCCATGGCCAGCTGGATTGCGGCCCATCCTCAGCGCGAAGATCTGTATGCCGCCCTGCGGCCTGCCCTGGCGAGGCGGCCCTTGCAGGACCGCACCCTGCTGGATCTGATCGACCAATTGCAGCCGGGCCTGCAGACCCACGAACTGTTGGGTCCCGCCGATGTGACGGCCCTGCCTGCCCAGAGTGCCATCAGCTGGTTGCTGCCGAACCCTGAGCGCCTGCTGCCCGATCAGGATCCACCCGGTGCCGCGGGCCTCAGCCACGAGCAGCTGGGCCAGGCCCTGACGCGGGCATCTCAGGGGCTGCGCCTGATCGGCTTTCCCCGCGCCAGCCTTGAAGAGGTGCTGCTGGAGGGGCCAACTGTTGCTGCTCCGCCAGGTGGCGCGGGGCATGCCGTTGGCACCGCCCATGCCGAGTCGACCGCTGCCGACCCGGCGGCCATCGTCGAGGCCGCTCCCGATTGGCAAAACCCTGACGGTGAAGCGCTACTGGCCGCAGCGATTGCGTCAGAGGACGCGCGCCCCAGCCGCGACCGTGAAGGACTGCGCGTGCGACCGATTCTGGGCACCAGCGCTGTCGAGCAGGGCCTGGCCCTGCTGCAGATGGTTTGCGAAGTGCTGCGGGTGCCGTTCAGGCGCGACGTGGTCGACCGCATGCTCAAGGGCATGCTGGGCGAGCGGCCCAGTCCCAGTCTCGAAATTCTGGGTCAGATCAGCGATGGTCTGGGTCTCAACGCCGTGCTGATGCAGCTGCCGGCGGCCCACCTGCCGCGCCTGGCCCTGCCAGCCTTGCTGGAGCTGCCCGAGGGCGAAGGCCTGGTTTTGGTGACCGGTCAGCGTCAAGGTGCCATTCGCGTCATCGATCCCCTGGAAGGGGAGCGTTGGCTGCAGCTGGAGGCTCTGGCTGACGCTCAGCCCGTGCTGCGCGCCGTCACCTTGAGCCGCCGCGCCGGCAGCGCCACCAAGCGCTTTGACATCAGCTACTTCTTCCCGTTTCTGCTGCGCTACAAGCGCTCGCTGATTCTGGTGTTTGTGGCGTCGTTGTTCATCAACATCTTTGGCCTGGCGCAGCCGCTGATCATTCAGCAGATCATCGACAAGGTGATCGGTCAGCAGAACTTCAACACCCTGGGCTTTCTGGGTGTGCTGCTGATCGGTTGCAGTGTGATCTCAAATGTACTCAATCTGATTCGCACCTTCCTGTTTACCGATACCACCAATCGCATTGATATTGCGACGTCTGGCAATATTCTCACCCATTTGTTCAAGCTGCCGCTTGGGTATTTCGACAACCGTCCGGTCGGTGAAATCTCAACCCGCATCGCTGAGCTGGGTACGATTCGCGGTTTTCTGACTGGCACGGCGCTGACTCTGATCCTCGATGTGATCTTCGGTGTCATTTATTTCTTCGTGTTGATCAGCTATAGCGGCATGCTCACGGCGGTGAGCTTGGCGGTTGTTCCTCTGTATTTGGCGCTGATCTACATCGTCTCGCCGATTATCAAGCGGCAGCTGCGCATCGCCGCCGAAGCCAATGCCGCCGCCAGTTCCTTGATGGTGGAGTCATTGACCGGTATTCAGACCGTCAAGGCTCAGCACGCCGAGACCACCCTGCGCTGGAAATGGCAGCAACGTTATGCACGCTTTATTTCCTCCAACTTCCGCACGGCCTTGATCGGTGCCACCTCGGGCTCGATTGGCAGTTTCTTCAACGAGATCGGCGGTCTGGCGGTGCTGTGGGTGGGGGCTTATCTGGTGCTCAAGGGTGAGCTGACCGTCGGGCAGCTGATCGCCTTCCGCATCATCAGCGGCAACGTGGTCGGGCCGATCATTCGCCTGGCGGGCACCTGGCAGACGATTCAGGGTCTGCAGATCTCGGTCGAGCGCCTCAGCGATGTGGTCGATGCCGAAACCGAGCAACCGCTTGATGCTCGCCCGATCGCCCTGCCGCCGATCCGCGGCAAGGTTGAGTTTGAGAACGTCAGCTTTGGCTTCAAGGCCCACGCGCCGATGGTGGTCAAGTCGGTGAGCTTCAGCGTTGATGCTGGACGTTTCGTCGGCATTGTTGGTCAGAGCGGCAGCGGCAAGAGCACGATCATGAAGCTGTTGCCACGGCTGTATAACCCTGCTGAAGGTTTGATTCGCATCGACGATTACGACATCGCCAAGGTTGATCTCGATTCATTGCGCCAGCAGATCGGCATTGTTCCGCAGGATTCGATGTTGTTCGATGGCTCGATCCGCGACAACATCGCCCTCAACGCTCCCGACGCCACCGATGAAGAGGTGATTCATGCGGCCCGTGTGGCCTGCGCCCACAGCTTCATCATGGACTTGCCCCAGGGCTATGCCTCGAGCGTGGGTGAGCGCGGTGCTGGGCTATCCGGTGGGCAGCGCCAGCGCATCGCCATCGCCCGGGCCATTTTGGCGCGGCCGCGACTTCTCATTCTTGATGAAGCCACGAGCGCCCTTGATTACCTCACCGAGCGCACGGTGTGTGAAAACTTGCGCCGCGAATTGAGCGGCGACACCGTCTTTTTTATCACTCACCGCCTCGCCACCATTCGCTCGGCCGATGTGATCATGTTGATGGAGAATGGACTGCTGCAGGAGATCGGCAATCACCAGCAACTGCTGGCCAAACGTGGGCTGTATTACGCGCTGTACCGCCAGCAGGATTCGAGTGTGAACTGACATGAGCCAGCAACCTCAAGCACCTCTGCAGCCCGAGACGGCTCTCAGTCCAACCAGCAACGGCTCCCTTAATAGCCGTGCCCAGGGTCTGCGCCGACTACTCCCGGCGCGCCTGCGCTCGGCCGAACCCTCGCGTCAAAAAACGTTTTTTGATAGCCCAGGACTGCTGGAGCAGAGCCATCACTGGGGTGGTCTAGTGATTTGGACCATTGCTGCCGGCACCACGGCTGGGCTGCTGTGGGCCTTTCTTGGCAAAGTCGATCAGACCGTCAGCGCTAGCGGCACCTTGGTGCCGATTGAAGGCGAGATGACGATCAAGAGCCCGTCGGGCGGCATTGTGCGCCAGCTCTGGGTTAAGGACGGCCAGCTGGTCAACCAGGGCAGCCCGTTGTTGCTGGTCGAGAACGACGGCCTGCGCGCCCAGCTCGACACGACCCAGAAACAGCTTGCTCTGTTGCGCTACGAGAACACCCTCTACAACATTCTGCTCGACCGGCCCACTGACTTTCGCCTCTCTGATTTGCCGGCGCCGCCGGCCCTGATCGCCGGCGATGAGAAGACTCGCTCGATTCAGCTGACCGTGCAGCAGACCGCTGCACAGCTGCGCCAGCTCAAAGCCCGTCTCAATTCGCAGGCCAGGACGCTCCTGCTCAAGAACCAGTTGGTGCGTTCGCTGAAGCCGCTCTACGAGAACGGTGGCTTCGCCAAGTTCAGTTATCTCAATGCGGTCGATGAGCTGCAGCAGATCCAGGGGCGTCAGATTGAGACTGAGGAGCAGGTCAACGCCACCGTCGCCCAGGCCGGTCGCCAGGTTTCGGCCAACGAACGCCAGATTCTCGACCTGGAGGCGCGTCTGGTGGGTCTCAAGGAGAGCCAACGCAACCTCACCATCAAGGCGGTCAAATCGGGTCGCATTTTTAATCTGGCCGTGGCACCGGGATCGGTGATCGGCGGGGGTGCCTCAGTGATGGAGATCATTCCCGATGGTCGCCTGCGCGCCAGCCTCTACCTGCCCAACTCCGATGTGGGTTTTGTGCGTCAGGGCATGCGCGTCAATCTGGCCGTCTCCTCCTTCCCGCCGGGTGAATATGGCTATCTGAAGGCCACGGTGCAGCGCATTGGCGCCGACGCCTACACCGGTGGTGAGGAGGGCAGCCCCATGGCCCAGCAGAAGGCTGGCACCTTCCCCCTGGTGGTCAAGCTCGATGCCAACCCTGGCAAGGAGAAGATGATCAGCCGCCTGAGTCCTGGTATGCAGGTGTCGGGCAACATCATCGTGCGGCAGCGCCCGGTGATTACCCTGCTCACTGACGTGTTCACCAAGGGCAGCGAGAGCCTGCAGAACAGCAAATAGATGTGTCCTGGTGATCTCTGCAGACGCTGTGCAGGCTGAGCCAACAGCTGTCGACGGCCGGCGCGACAGCGTGCTGTTGATCAGCCTTGATTCGTGCCGTTACGACACCTTCAGGCGAGCGCGCTTGCGGCACCTGCCCCAGGTGGGACCGCTGCACAAGGCGCAGGCGCCGGGCAACTTCACTTACGCGAGTCATGCGGCCATGTGGGTGGGGTTTACCCCCGGTGTGGCCAGCTCGCGTCAGAGCTGGCTTAACCCCAAAATGGGGCGCATCTTTCGGCTCAGCAATGCCGGTTTTGCCCGCCCCGGCAGCCACGATGTCTTCACCCTTGAGGGTGCCTCGATCGTCGAAGGGTTCGGGCGCCTCGGCTACCGCACCATCGGTACCGGTGCGGTGGGCTGGTTCGACGCTCGCACCCCCACCGGTCAGCTGCTAAGCCAGTCTTTTGATCGCTTCTGGTTCAGTGGCGCGCCCTGGCATCTGAGCCAGCAGCTCACTTGGATCGATGCTCAGCTGGCTGATACGCCGCCGGAGCAGCCCAGCTTCGTGTTTCTGAATGTGGGCGAAACCCATGTGCCCTACTGGCACGAGGGGGCCGACTGGCCGCAATGGCCCTCGCCCTGTGTGCCCTTTGGCGGTGATCGCGCCAAAGGTGAGCGCTGCAGCCGCCGCCTCAGCCGCCAGCGTCAGCGCCGCTGCCTCGAGTGGGTTGATGCCCGGCTGGGCCCTT
>CAYFMB010000076.1:0-8164 GCA_964344095.1 uncultured Klebsiella sp. | reverse complement strand
AGTTGCCTGCAACAGAGCCAGATCTCAAAAGCGGCCGGAATCTATCACGCAGCCGCCAGAGCCCAGCCTGGACAGGCGGTCTCAGGCTGGGCTGCCGGGGAGCTCCAACAGCAGCACGCGTTGCTCGAGCAGATGCCGGACACGACGACAGCGTTCAGCCGCATCGCAAGGCAGCGACAGGTCAGCCAGGCTGGTGCCCGGGTGCTGCTCCCACTGCTGGAGCAGGGCCAGATCATCGGGATCCAGGTTGAGGGGCATCAGATCGGGCCCCATCAGGGAGACCGACGGCCAGCCCCAGAGGCAGCGGTTGCGCTCACCATGGGCCCCCAACAGGGCGACATCGTCCGACCAGTCGACCCGATCCGATGCGCCCTTGCACAAGAAGAACTCGAGGTGACTGATGTCGGGATCGAGGGTTTCCACCAGGGTCCAGCGCTGCAGATCAGGAAGGGCGCGGGCCCGCTCCAGCAGCTCCCCCTGCAGCAGGCGGGCTGGATCCCAGATCTCGGGGTTGGAAAAACCGACAAAACTCAGACCGCTACCGGCAACGAAGGCCATCAGACGTTCGAGGTTGTAGCTGCACTCCTGGGGATGCAGATACATGTCAGCAAAGTTGGCATCGGCCGCGGTATCCAGCGACCAGCGCTGCTCATGGTGTCGGCGCAGGCGGTTGTCAGCCGGCAGGGTGGTGAAGAGCTGGCGCCCGAGCTCCAACCCGGTGGCACCCGTCCCAACCTGGAGCAACTGCAGGGCCCGCTGGGTGCGCTGAATCTCCCAGCGGCCACCATCGGCATACAGGAACAGGTGCAGCAGCCCGCCCGGTGCGAGGCGCTCAGCGAGAGCAGACAGACCCGCCTCGGGCTGCTGTAGGTGATGCAGCACGCCGACCGAGTTGATGTAGTCGAACGGCCCTTCGCCAGCGAGGTCGAGCAGGCTGCGCTGCTCAATGCGCAGCTCCTCGACATGCTGAGCAGCGCCGGAGCGTCGGCAACGCTCGCGCGCCACCTCCAGCGTGCCAGCACTGATGTCGACAGCCATAACCCGACTGCCGGGATTGAGATGACAGAGGTAATCGGTGCTGACACCGGTGCCGCAGCCCGCATCGAGAATGCGCCAATGGCGCTCAGCCTGGCCAGGTCGACGCGGTGGCAAGGCCCCACGGGCAAAGGCCCAGGCGCTGTCCACGCACCAACGCCAGTTGTACCCCGGCGGTGGACCGTCCTGCAGTGGATCTCCCGGATAGGGAAAACGGTCGTAAAAGGCGCTGACCACCGGAGTGGCGGCATCGGAGGGCAACTCGGCCATGGCAACGGCGCAATCGCTGCGGGGAGCATTTCACGCCGCGGTGCCAACCACGCTGCAAACATTTGTTCAAGCGGTCCCGATGGGCCAGGCCTGCAGCCGTAACGTGGCCCCGCCCGGTTCGCTCCCGTCAATGACCGTGACCGCAAGCAGCGGCAGCCCCAGGGTCAGCCCCCAGCGCTACGACACCCTGCCGCTCTCCAGCGTCCGTCAGGCAGAGCAACAGGATCGGTTCCCTGATCGGGGGGAACTCGACAACCTGATCACCTTCTTCCAGTCCGGCAGCGTGCGCGTCGAAGCTTCGCGGCGCTTGTCGGCCAATGCCACGGCGATCGTGGCCAAGGCTGCCAACCGCATCTTTGCCGGCGGCACCCCTCTGTCGTATCTGGACTTGCCCGCGCCATCGGGGGCGGCAGACACCGGTGCACCACTGGCTGCCGATCAGGCGGCCTTCGCCCAGTCGGTGCAGACGTTCACCGGGACAGCAGCCAGCCGTGGCAACCTGTTCAGCAGGCTGCTCGAGGGTGCCGGCGGTGATGCCGACGTCCGTGTCGTGCTGCCGACGGGCTTCAGCCCGATCAGCGTGGCGCGTTATGGCACCGAGCGCATGCGCAAGTCCCTGCGCGACATGGCCTGGTTCCTGCGTTATGTCGGCTACGCCGTTGTCGCGGGCGACCCGAGCATCCTGGCGGTCAACACACGTGGCCTGCGTGACGTTCTTGAAAAGGCCTGTTCCCTCGCCGCCACCAACGTGGCCCTGCAGGAGATGCGCGCTGCATCGGCTGCCCTGTTTAAGGACGAGCCCCAGGCCCGCCAACTGGTCATCGACTGCTTCAACGTCTTGCTCCAGGAGTTGGCAGTGCCGATGCCCTCAACGCGCCAGCGGTTGGGCAGCCCGGTCAACCAGGGGCTACAACTGCCGGCCACCTATGCCCTGGCCGCCGAAGGCCGACAGCGCTACGTGATGAGGCCGCGCATGAGCGGCGCCCAGAAAGCCGAAGTGATCAGAGCGGCCTACCGTCAAGTGTTCGAGCGGGACATTGCTAAGGCTTACAGCCAGATGCCGTGCCCGGTCGAGGCAACCCAGGTGCGCCAGGGTGAGATCTCGATGCGTGAGTTCATTCGCGCCCTTGGTCGCAGCAAGGACTATCGCAATCAGTTCTACGCACGCTTCTCCAATAGCCGCGCTGTTGAACTTGCCTTCCGCCATTTCCTTGGGCGGGGCATCAGCTCCCGAGAAGAGTTCACCTATTACTTCGACATCGTCTCGGCACAGGGGCTGCCAGGCCTGGTCGACTGTCTGGTGAACTCGATGGAATACGCCCGTGTCTTCGGCGAAGAAACGGTCCCCTATCTGCGTGATCTCGGCGAAGAGGCTCAGGAAAGCGCCGGCTGGGGCTCGAACCGCAAGCTGTTCCGCTTCAGCGCACCCTTTGAGGGCGCGCCTCAGTACGTCACCCTGTACGCCGCCTACCGCCAGGCCTTCCCCGACCAGCACGCTTACGGCGGCGGCAACGATCCGCTGGCCCTTAATTACGGCGCTATCTTCCCCTCAGGGACTGCTTCGGTGGCCACTCGGCCTGCTCCAGCCCCCTATGACAGCCGCCGCATTTTGGTGGGCAACGGGATGACCCAACCCGGTCAAATGGCCAGCCCCCAGTTCCGCAAGTCAACACCGCGGCGCGTGGGTCCCAAGGTTGTGCGTTTGCAGCAGATCGCCACGGGCGGAAATTCGGTACCCCGACGCAGTGGTCAACCCAGTATCCGCAACACCGAAGCCAGCACCCAGGCGGTCATTCGTGCCGTCTATAACCAGGTCCTGGGCAACATCGGCTATGCCGGTGAGCGCACCACCGTTGAGGAGATCAAGCTCGAAAACGGTGATATCAGCCTGCGTGAATTTGTGCGCCAGGTTGCCCGCAGCGACGCCTTCCGCCGGCGTTACTGGAGCGGCCTGTACATCACCAAGGCGATCGAAGTGATGCACCGCCGCCTACTCGGCCGTCCCACGTTTGGCCGCTGGGAGATCGACTCGTACTTCGACACCGCGGCGCGCAAGGGTTTCTATGGCGTGGTCGACGCCATGGTGAACAGTGCCGAATACAACGAGAGCTTTGGCGAGGACACCGTTCCCTACGAGCGCTTCCTCACCCCGAACGACCTCAATGCACGTCGCACTCCAGCCCTGCGCTTTGCCTTCAATCCCGCGCTCTATGCCGATCTGAGCGACCGTCAGCGACCTGAGGTGACACCACCCCAGCAGCTGCGAAGCGTCACGGGTGACACCACCAAGCGCAACTTGCCTCCACGCCGGATTGTGACCGGTGGCTGGAGCGCGCAGATCTCAGGTGGTGAAACCTCGGCAGCCAGCCCCACGGCAATGAGCAGCGGACCCGAGAGCGTGCGAACGGCGCCAGCCCCGACACGTCGCTGGCGTTCGGATGTCACTCCAACCTGGCGCAGTGGGACCCCCAAGGCCCCCGCTCCGCTATCAAGCCTCAGTCTCGGTAGCGGCAGCCGCTGGACCGCAGCTGTCGGCAGCGGCAACAGCAGTGCCGCTGCACGGCAACCCGGTGCGGCGATGGCAGCAGCACTCAAGTCCGGACAACCCCAGGGATTTGGACGTCGTCGCAGCCTCACGCCACCGTTGGTCTTGAGTGCAGGTGCCGCCAACACGAATGTCAGCAGTGCCATTGATGCGGTCTACCGCCAGCTGCTGAATCGTGTTCCCTTGACTGCAGAACGACTGGGCGATGCCGAATCACAATTGCGCGACGGCCAGCTCAGCCTTGCCGATTTCGTCGCCGTGATCGCGGGCAGCGACCTGTTCGTCCAACGCCTCAATCGCATGGCACCGTTGCGTGCCGCCAGTGCAGCGCATCTGGCTCTGCTGGGACGGGCGGCCATGCCAGCCGAAACCAGCCGCTTCTTGTCCATCCGTGTTCGCAAAGGGCTCCGAGCTGCAATCGAGCAACTGCTTAGCAGCGAGGAATACAGCCAAGTCTTTGGACAAAGCACCGTTCCTTACATCCGAGGGCTGAACACCTCCGATGGGGTTCCGCTCAGCACCGTCAACCGCACAGCCAATCTCTATACCGGCAACGCTGGCCTTAACCCCAAGCCCAGCGAAGCGATTTAAAGCAACGCGACGGATCGAGTCCGACAACCACGTTCTCTCAACATGCGTGATCCCTGGAGCAATGCTCCAGGGATTTTTTATGGCGCTTAAGCAATAACAAAGTGCATTAATTTGTCACAGCCAGACATCAACGTTCGCCCCTGGACAGTCGGCGCATTCGCCGCGGCCCGCAGCAGGCCCAGAGCGGCACCGCAAGTGCAAGAACCCTTGCGCGCCAAGGGCTCTGCGAAGCCAAGCAGCCGTGAAGAACTGTTACCGCCACCAGGAGAGATGGAGGCCGCTGCCACAGAATGATTCGGCGATCGGGTTCACCGATCTTCCCCTTACCCACCGGATCCGGTCTCCGTAAAGGCGGCCGCTTGTTTCGAGGCAGAACTGCATGAGCATCGTCTCCAACTCGATCATCAACGCGGACGCCGAAGCCCGCTACCTCAGCCCTGGCGAACTCGACCAGATCAAGGCTTTCGTCGCCGCCGGCCAACGCCGCCTGCGCGTGGCTCAGGTTCTCAGCGAGAGCCGTGAGCGCATCGTCAAAACCGCAGGCGGCGCCCTGTTCCAGAAGCGCCCCGACGTCATCTCCCCCGGCGGCAACGCCTACGGCGAGGAGATGACCGCCTCCTGCCTGCGCGACATGGACTACTACCTGCGCCTGGTGACCTACGGCATCGTCGCCGGTGATGTGACCCCGATCGAAGAGATCGGCATCATCGGCGCCAAGGAGATGTACCGCTCCCTGGGCACCCCCCTCGAAGCCATGGCTGAAGCCGTGCGCGAGATGAAGAACGCCGCCATGAGCCTGCTCACCGGTGCTGATGCCGAAGAGGCTGGCTTCTACTTCGACTACGTCGTCGGCGCCCTCTCCTGAGGTTGCTTCCTCTCTGATCACCGCTTCTTTCATCAGGTTCCATGCAAGACGCCATCACCAACGTCATCAACCAGGCCGACGTCCAGGGCCTCTACCTGGACACCTCCTCCATGGGTCGCCTGGAGCAGTACTTCGCCAGCGGTGAGCTGCGCGTGCGTGCCGCTGCCACCATCAGCGCCAACGCTTCGGCCATCATCAAGGAAGCCGTCGCCAAGTCGCTGCTGTATTCGGACATCACCCGTCCGGGCGGCAACATGTACACCACCCGTCGCTATGCCGCCTGCATTCGCGACCTGGATTACTACCTGCGCTACGCCACCTACGCCATGCTGGCTGGTGACACCTCGATCCTCGACGAGCGCGTCCTCAACGGTCTCAAAGAGACCTACAACTCCCTGGGTGTGCCGATCGGCGCCACCGTGCAGTCGATCCAGGCCATGAAGGAAGCCACGGCTGCACTGGTCGGTCCCGATGCCGGTCGCGAAATGGCTGTCTACTTCGACTACATCTGCTCCGGTCTCGGCAACTGATTGCCGCAGCAACTCAATCTGAGGACCATTCATGCGGCTTTTTAAAATCACCGCCTGCATTCCCTGCCCCGAAAAGGTGCGCAGCCAGCGCGAGCTTCAAAACACCTACTTCACCAAGTGGGTCCCTTATGAGAGCTGGTTTGCTGAACAGCAGCGCATCATGAAGCAAGGAGGCAAAATCCTCAAAGTCGAGCTGGCGACTGGACGTCGTCAACAAAACTGCGGCAACTGATTTGTTGGTGTGCTGCACTTGTTTTCAACCCGGCTCTGCCGGGTTTTTTTATGGCAACCCCTCGACAAGTGCGCCGCAGTGACCCTGAATAGAACGATTGAGCTTTGCAGTCACCGTGCGTAGCGCCAACTCACCTGCACGGTCGCGATCCGACAAAACATCTTCGGGTCGCTTCACGCTGCCCCTGCCCTGGAACCTGTGGCCCGCCGAGGCACGCCTGTTGCTCGCCCTGGTCGGTTTGTGGAGCCTGGTTGGACTGCTCGTGCTCACCTCGGCGAGCTGGTGGGTGGCCGAGCGCGAAATGGGAGACGCGGCGTATTACCTCAAACGCCAGCTGATCTGGATGGTGGCCAGCTGGGGGCTTCTCTGGCTGGCCTTGCGCACCAGCCTGAGGCGCTGGCTGCAATGGGCGCCGCCACTGCTGCTGGTGGGCTGCCTGATGGTCGCCGCCACCCTGGTGATGGGCAGCACCGTCAACGGTGCGAGCCGCTGGTTGGTGCTTGGCCCGATTCAGTTGCAGCCTTCCGAACTGATCAAGCCATTTGTGGTCCTTCAAGGTGCCGCTCTGTTTGCGCAATGGAAACGCAGCGCACTCGATCAGAAACTGCTCTGGCTGGGCGTGTTCGGCGTGCTGATTCTGCTGATCCTTAAGCAGCCGAATCTCAGCACGGCAGCGCTCACCGGCATGCTGCTGTGGCTTATGGCTCTGGCCAGCGGCATCTCGCTACCCCTGTTGCTGGGCACCGCCGCCGGCGGAGGTCTGTTGGGGGTGGCGAGCATTCTCAGCAACGATTACCAACGGGCGCGTGTCACCTCGTTTCTGAATCCCTGGCGCGATGCCCAGGGCGACGGCTACCAGCTGGTGCAGAGCCTGATGGCCATTGGCTCCGGCGGTCCACTGGGTGAAGGCTTCGGGCTGTCGACCCAGAAACTGCAATATCTGCCGATTCAGTCGACCGACTTCATCTTCGCGGTATTTGCCGAGGAGTTCGGCTACCTGGGATCGGTGGTGTTGCTGCTGTTTCTCCTGCTGTTCGGCTTTGTTGGCTTGAGGGTCGCCGTAGCCTGTCGCAGCAATCAGGGGCGTCTTGTGGCGATCGGATGCACGACCCTGCTCGTGGGCCAATCGATCCTCAACATTGCCGTGGCCAGCGGAGCGATGCCGACCACCGGTCTGCCGCTGCCCATGATCAGCTATGGCGGCAATTCGCTGATGGCCTCGCTGCTGATTGCAGGCCTGCTGATTCGTTGCAGCCTGGAGTCGAGCGGGCTCACGGGAGGCCGCCAGCGCTCTGCGCGCCAGGCACGACCAGCGCAGTAGGTCGATAAGCTGCCAGCTGAGCTCGACGCCTGCGGGGCAGCCATGGGAGGCCTGGGAAGCCAATGGGCCGACTGGGCCCGCAGCGCAGAGCAGCTGTTGCAGGGCTCTCTGGCTGCACCAGGCCCGTGGACGCTTGTACTCGTTTTTACTGCTGGGTTACTGACCAGCCTTGGGCCCTGCTCGCTGTCGCTGCTGCCGGTGACAATGGCCTATCTCGCCGGCTTCGGCGCTGAGGACCAGACAGCGCAGCCCGCCTGGCAGCGCAGCTTGAGCTTTGCCTGCGGCATCATTCTGGCCTTGGTGGGCCTAGGTCTGAGCAGTGCACTGATGGGCCGCATCTATGGGCAAGTTCCCGGTTTGGTGCCGCTGCTCGTGGCGAGCCTGGCCGTGGTCATGGGGCTGCAGCTGTTGGGCGTGATCCAGTTGCGGCTACCCCAAGGCCCGGATCCCGAGAGCTGGCGGCGGGCCGTACCCGCCCCCCTAGCTCCGCTAACAGCAGGTTTGGCTTTTGGTCTGGCGGCAACACCCTGCACCACCCCTGTGCTGGCGGTCCTGCTTGGCTGGATGGCCCAGGCCGGCAGACCCCTCATCAGCGTGCTGCTGCTGACCAGCTTCGGGGCAGGCCAGGTGATGCCTCTGCTGCTCGCCGGCACCGCCGCCGCCAGCTTGCCGGCTCTGCTGCAGCTCCGGGCTGCCGGACGTTGGATTCCCCCGATCAGTGGCGTGCTGCTGCTGGCTAGCGGCGGGCTCACCCTGGTGGCCTACTGGCCATGAA
>CAYFMB010000075.1:0-8179 GCA_964344095.1 uncultured Klebsiella sp. | reverse complement strand
GTCGGGAGAACTGATCACCATGCAGCTCGATCACGATCAGCTTCACAAACTGCTGGCCCTGCTGGGTGACAGCGACATTCAGGAGCTCAAGCTCGAGGGCGATGACTTTCGCCTCGAGGTGCGCCGGAACCTGCCTGGGGTTGCTCCTCAGGTCGTGCAGATCCCTGCCGTTGCTCAGCCCGTCGCTCCGGCCGCGATGGCGGCCGCGCCTCTGGCCGCTGCACCCTCGGCACCCCCGCCGGCCGCTCCAGCTGTGCGCAGTGATCTGCTCGAGATCACTGCACCCATGGTGGCCACCTTCTACCGGGCACCGGCTCCCGGCGAGGCCCCGTTTGTGGAGATCGGGGCACGCATCACCAGCGGCCAGACCGTTTGCATTCTCGAGGCGATGAAGCTCATGAACGAGCTCGAGTCCGAGGTCAGCGGCGAGGTGGTTGAAATTCTGGTCGAAAACGGCACCCCCGTGGAGTTCGGTCAGGTGCTGATGCGGGTCAAGCCCAGTTAGTTAGCCCAGTTCCAGGGCGGTTTCAATGGCGGCCGCCATGCTGGCGGCCCGGGCCACCCCCAATCCGGCGATCGCAAAACCGGTGCCATGGTCAGGTGACGTGCGCAGAAAGGGAAGCCCCAGGGTGGTGTTGACCGCAGCGTCAAAGGCCAGCAGCTTGACCGGGATCAGCCCCTGATCGTGATACAAGGCCAGGTAGCCATCCGGGCCGTTGCCGGCTGTCTGCCAGGCGGCTGCCGCGTCGAGCCAGCAGGTGTCGGGCGGCACGGGCCCATCGAGCCGTACCTCCGGATGAACGGCCTGCCATTGATCCAGGCAGCGTTGGATCCAGTCGTGCTCCTCGCTGCCCAGGGCGCCCGCCTCGCCGGCATGGGGATTCAGGCCCGCCACCACCAGGTGGGGCCGGGGCGCAAAGCGGTGGCAGAACGTCAGCAGGACATCGAGTTTGCGGCTGAGCAGCTCTGGGTTCAGGGCCGCAGGCACCGCTGCCAGGGGCAGGTGTGTTGTCGCCAGCAGCGTGTTGAGCCGCCAGGTTCCCCTTGGGGCGCGGGCGGTGAACAGCATCGAGGCCTCGGCGATCCCCGCCAGTTCGGCCAGGCGTTCGGTCTGGCCTGGGTAGAGGCGGCCGGCAGCATGCCAGCTGCTTTTGGCGATCGGTGCGGTCACCAGAGCCCGGCACCGACCGCTCTGCACCAGTTCGGTGGCCTTGGTCAGCCAGTCAAAACAGGCTCTGCCAGTGGCGGCGTTGCTCTGGCCCGGTAGGGCCGCTTCCGCCAGCGGTAGATCGATGAGCTCCAGCGTGGCTGGATCCCGCAAGGGCTCGGTAGAGCGCAAGCGCAATGCGGCATGGCTCTGCTCCAGCCAGCGGCGACAGCCCACCAGTACCGGCTGCAGGCTCTGCAGTTCGGGCAGGGCCAGGGCCTTGAGTGTCACCTCGGCGCCGATGCCGGCCGGATCCCCCAGCGCGATGGCCAGTGGGGCCGCGCTGGGGTTGGATGGGGCCTGACTGCCTGTTGCGTTGCCCATGCTGCGCTGGTTGCTGCTGGCTGGAATCGGGTTTGGCCTGGTCACCGGGGTGAGCAAGGGGTGGATCGAGCTGCGCTGGGGGCGCATGCTGCACGATCTGGGAGTGCCCTACGTGGCTGATCCGGCGGCCCCAGGCACAGCTTGTGCGCCTTCTTCGGCTAGGCAGGCTTTCAGTCCTTCGCGGTAGGTGGGGTAGCGCAATTTGTAGCCCAGTTGATGGCGCAGCAGGGCGTTGCTGACGCGCCGATTTTCGGCCCAGAAGCTGCGCGCCATCGGGCTCATCGTTGGGGCGGCATCGGCATAACGCTGCACGGCCGGCAGTTTGCAGCCCAGCAGATGAGCGGCGTAGCCCAGTTGTTCGCTGGCTGGGCAGGGTGCGTCGTCGCACACGTTGATCAGTGGGGCCCATTGCTCCATCGGCAGCGTCAGGCAGTGGAGCAGTGCACCACAGATGTCATCGACGTGCACCCGGCAAAACACCTGCCCTGGCCTGTGCAGCAGCCGGCTCCGCCCGGCCCGCAGGTCGGCGAACGGGTTGCGGCCCGGGCCGTAGATCGCTGGCAGCCGAAAGATCTGCAGCGGCAGTCCCAGGGTCTGCCAGGCCTGTTCGCAGGTCAGGCGCGCTTGGCTTCGCCCCGGCTGGGGTCGGCAGGGGCTGGCTTCATCGACCCAGGCGCCGCCGCTGTCGCCATAGACACCCGTTGTTGACAGGTACCCCATCCAGACGGGCTGGAGCTCCTGCAGCCGTGGGCCCAGGCAGCGCACCACCGGGTCGCTGCCATCGGCCTCGGGGGCGATGGTGCTGACCACATGGCTGACGTCTTTAAGGCTGGCTGCCTCGGGCAGAACAGCGTTGCCTGAGTCAAAGCTCACCTGCTGCCAACCCTGGGGAGGCGGCGCTGCCTGGTCAGGTTGCCGCTGGGTGATCACTCCGGAAATCCCTTGTGCCGCAGCGGTTTGGGCCAGTCGACTGCCGCAGTAACCGCCGCCCAGAACGAGCAGCTTGACCGACCTGTTCGCTTTCAGTACGCTTGTACTATTCGGCAATTCGCTCATGGTCTCATCATCCCGCTGTCGCCGCCCGCTCTCTGCTCCCCTGGCGGGCGCTCTGCCTGTCTCCCTGCCCCGCGCATGGGCGAGCTCACACCTCGGCGTCAATCCAGTTTCCACGGTCGCTCCCGCACGCCGCGGCAGCCTGGAGGCTCTGATCGGTCCTGTGCTGTTGGTGGGGGTGTTGCTGTCAGGAGCGGTGTTGCTGGCTCCTGAACATCCTCAGGATCAGGCCGCCATTTGCCAGCGCCACAACGGCCCGGTGGCCTGTCGCGTCTGGTGAGGGCTGGGTGCGGTTGCCGGGCTCGGCGTTTTCGGCTCAGCCCATGGTTGTGGCTCGGCCCACCGTTTGGGCTCAGCCCATGGTTGCGACTCGTTCACAGGTTTTTGTGTGGCTGCCGTTTTTTGTCCGGCCACCGATTTGGAACCAGCCGCTGCTTTGGGCTCAGCCCACTGCAACAGCCGCATCGCCAGTTTGAGATCGCCTTCGACCCAGGCTTTCAGCGCCATCGCCCGCCTTGGGTCGTAAAAGCTCTGGCGGCGATACCAACTGAAGGCGTCGGCGTCGCCCTTGTCGCCATTGCAGGCCAGGCAGGCTGGCACGCAGTTTTCGGTGACACTGAGACCCCCGCGGCTCTGCGGCAGCACATGGTCGATCGATTCGGAGGCGTGGCCGCAGTAGAGACAGCGCTGGTTGGTGACCCGATGCAGGGTCTGGCGCCAGCGTCGCAGCCGCAACTTGGGGCAGAGATCCTCGAGGAAGACCGCATCCCTGGCGTGCATGCCTGCCGTTCAGTTGGCGGCAGTCTGACTCTGGTGCACCGGGTGTCAATGTGTCGATCACTGCACTTTCGCTGCTTGTTCGGTGGTCAACCGCTGCGTGCTGCGACTTGGTGCCAGGGGCTCGATCGAGGTGATCAGTCCCTTTGATGCGGTCACCCAGGCCCAGCTGAGGGCGCTGCGCCCTCGCGGACATTGGTGTGGCCAGCGTCATTGCTGGGACTTTCCCCTGGAGGCCGCCGCCGTTCTGCTGGACCGGCTCGGCTCGCGTTTTGCGATCGACCCAGAGCTGGCCTGCTGGCTGCAATGGCTCGAGCAGCCGTTGCCGCCTCTGCCGCCCCACCGCGACCTCGTTGGCGCTGCCGGCTTGGATCAGGACCTACCCGATGGCCGTCGCCTGTTTGCCCACCAGCGCTCGGGAGTGCGTTGGTTGCTGGCCCGCCGCGGGGCTGTGCTGGCCGATGCCATGGGCCTGGGCAAGACCCTCACCGCCCTGGTGGCGGCGCGGGCCATGGTGCGCCTGGCCGACTGCCGCGTGGTGGTGCTGGCACCGGTTGGCCTGCACGCGCATTGGCGGCGTGAGGCGGCTGCCCTGCAGCTGCAGCTCGCGCTGTACAGCTGGGCGGCACCGCCGGCCGAGCTGCCTCCCGCCGGTTGTGTGCTCATCGCCGACGAGGCCCATTACGCCCAGAACCTGCAGGCTCGCCGCAGCGAGGCACTGCTGCGCTTGGCCCGTCATCCCCGTCTGCGGGCCTGTTGGCTGCTGAGCGGCACCCCCATGAAAAATGGCCGCCCGGTGCAGTTGTATCCGCTGTTGGCGGCCATTGGCCATCCCCTCGCGCAGGATCAGCGCGCCTATGAGCTGCGCTACTGCGCCGGCCACTGGCGTGAGCAGGGAGGCCGCAGGATCTGGTGCGCCCAGGGAGCGAGCCATTTGGAGGAACTGCAGCGACTGGTGCGGCCGCTGTTGCTGCATCGGCGCAAGCAGGACTGCCTCGATCTGCCCCCCAAGCAGCGCCACCATTGGCCCGTGCAACTGGCGCCCGTTCAGGCCGAAGCGTTTGATCAGGCCGTGGCGCTGCAATTGCGCGATTACCGCCTGCGGGCCAGCCTGGGCGAGGTGCGACGCGATGCCGAATCGCTGGCCATGCTGACGGCTCTGCGGCAGTTGGCCTCGGCCCACAAACTGCCCGCTGCCGCTGCCCTGATCGCCCCCCTGCTGGCGCGGGGTGAACCCGTGGTGGTGTTCACCGCCTTCGTCGCCAGCGCCAGGGCGTTGCATGAGCAACTGGCGCCGTCCGGCGCTGCCGGTCTGCTGATTGGCGCCTTGCGCGCTGATCAGCGCCAGGCCCAGGTTGATGCCTTTCAGCTGGGGCGTGTGCCACTGCTGGTGGCCACCTATGGCACCGGCGGGCTGGGGTTCACCTTGCATCGGGCCCGCCATGTGGTGCTGTTGGAGCGTCCTTGGACGCCCGGTGATGCCGAGCAGGCCGAAGACCGTTGTCACCGCATCGGCATGACCGCCGCCTTGCAGTGTCATTGGTTGCAGCTTGGTGTCGCCGACCAGTTGGTCGACGGCTTGATCGCCAGCAAAGCCGACCGCATTGCCGTGGTCCTGCAGCAGCGCGAACGCCTGATCAGACGTCAGCGCTTGGCGGCCATGGTCGAAGAGCTCTTGAGCGGGGGTTGAGCGTCAGCCGTTGCCCCGGCAGCTGCGGCGGCGTACCTCAAGCTCCGACACCAGCAGTGGATCGAGACGTCCTGCCCGGCTCCGCTGCACCAAGGCGTGGGCTGCCTCGATGTCGCGGCAGGCGGCGTTGTCATCGCCGGTCAGGGCCAGCAGCACCGAGCGCTCGCTGCGAGGCTGCGGATCCATCGGGAAGTGGGCCACCACGGCATTGCAGCGCTTCAAGGCCTGCTGGAGCTGATTCAGGTGCACCTCCCGCAGACAGTCGTCGCGGCGCAGGCTGCGTTCGGGCAGCTCGGCTTCGCTGCAGCTGGCCAGCAGCAACGACAGACCGGCGGTTGCCACGACCATCCAGGCAGCGCGTCTCATTGTTGCGGTCTCCCAGGGCCGGGCCGCTCAGTTGTTGACGTAGAGGTCACCAAGGTATTTGCCGCAGTCGGGGTAGGTCGTTGGATTGTTGACCACAGCCTCGGTGATCATCACCGCAGCATGCTCGGGTGAGGTTTTGAACAGAGACCCGCTCTGGCGTTTGATCAAGGCGTAGGCGGCATCCCAGCTCACCTTGTGGGTGTTGCCGGCTGCCCGCATGAAGCAGTACGTCTTGGCTCCCTTGGCACCAGCCGAACTTTCGGCCGAGGTGGCCGCGCTCGTGTCTGACGCTGACTGTTGTGTGGCGGTCTGGGCTCCTGCCGGCAGAGCCGTGCCCATCAGGGCTGCCAGCAGGGCAGCACCGACCAGTTTGGTGCGCAGCAACGCGGTCACAGCAGAACGGTGGAAGCGGATCCAACCGTATCGATCCTGGGGAAACTGTCGAGGCTCAACGCTGGGGCAGCCACTTCACGACCAGTGGCAGCACCAGCAGCACGGTGATCAGTCGCACGGCATGGAGGACCGCCACGGCCGCGCCGACGCCAAATTCGGCCCCGACCAGGCTCATGCCGCTGATGCCCCCCGGAGCGGCACCCAGCAGGGCCACCACAGGGTTGATGTTGAGCAGACGGCCGCACCACAGCCCCACCACCACTCCGGTCAGCACCAGCGTCAGGGTGATCAACAGCGCTGGCTTCCAGAGCTGCTGCAACTCGGTCACTGTGGCAGCGGTCAGGGCCGTGCCGATCACGGTGCCGATGGCGATCTCGAGCGCGGTGCGGGTGCCCTGGGGCCAATGGGCGATTTCGAGGCGACCGCTCACGCTCAGCAGCGCTGCCCCGAGCAGGGCCCCCGCCAACGGTGCCGCCGGAATGCCCGTGCGCAGCGCCAGCAGTCCCCCCGCTGTGCCGGCCAGGGCGTAGAGCATCAACGTTGAGGGTGAAGCCGCCATCGTCTCAAGTTTGCAGGAGCTGAGCCCTTGAGCGGTCGACGTCTGTGTGTTGTCATCGGGCCATCACGAGCAACCCCGCGTTATGGCCGCTGATTCGGTCTCGTTTCGGATCACCCGCAACACCGAGGATCTGGCACAGACCATCCATGCCCTGTCCCATCGGTTGGTTCGGCTGGAACAACGCCTGGCCGCACTGGAGCTCAGTCTTGAGGCTCAAACCCGTGAGCCCGAGGTCTCGGCTGAGGAGCTCAGCAGTCTCGAACATGTTGAGCGCTTGCTGAACGACTGCCGCCATCTGCTCGACGGTGCTGAAGAAGGCACAGCCGATCAGGGCTGGAATCAGGAGCCGATGGCTGCCTGATCGGCCCCGAACTCAACCACTGGTCAGCGGTGCCAAAATGGAAAGAAAGCGAGCCATGGCTTTCCCCCGTTCGCCTCATTGCCGCATCAACCCCGCTGTTCAGGGTGGCGGCAGCTCCAATGAGCATCAGCTTGAAAAGCTGGAATTTGCTCTTGCTGTCGCGTTGACCCGCGGAGATCAGCAACGCTCGGCAGAGTTGCGCCAACAGATTGATGCACTCGGTGGCAACAACGAGGAGCCCGGCACCTGAGTCGGGCTCTCAGCAGTGCTGGGGGCTGGGTTGCGCCCGGAGCGCGTGAGCATCTGCATACCGAGAACGACGGTTTTGCAGGCCTGAAGCAACAGACGGCCAATCAATCGCTACAGTTCAATCAATCTGTCAGGCCGAGATTTCCTGGCACTCGCACAGCGCAATTCATTGGTGCTCATGGCCTCCGGTTCCCTGATGGCAAACATCAAGCCAAAGCCGCTCGTGCTCGAAACACGTGAACGATCGGCCTCTGGCGATGAGAGCAAGCTCAAACAGCGCATCGACCAATCCCTGCACCAGGCTGAGCAGGCTGCTGCCGAAGGTGATGTTGCATCGGCCGCAAAGATGATTCTTGCGGCCCTCGATGCCGAGCGTCGGCTCGCCAGTCGGGGCCCTCAGGTGCTTCAGTTGATCAAGCCAAGGGGCTGAGTTCGTCAGTCAGCACGTGCATGACTGGCAAGCGGGTGACCGGATTCGAACCGGCGACGTTCAGCTTGGGAAGCTGACATTCTACCACTGAATTACACCCGCAAGTTCAAGTTTGGGTTGCAGAGAGAAGAGTATTCAATCTGCAACCCGCTTGTCGCAGCAACTTTAGCCAGCCAGGGCGGCGCTGCAGGCGGCCACGCCGGCGCCAGGCGTGCCTTTGTGCAGGCCCAGGCTTTGCAGGGTGGCCTCAATCGCGGCCACCGCGGTGAGCACATCGCGGTCGCACACGAAGCCCAGGTGGCCGATGCGGAACACCTTGCCCTTGAGGTGGTCCTGGCCGCCGGCCAGCAGGATGTCGAACTTCTCCTTCACGGCCTTGCGCATCGCCTCGGCATCGATGCCCTCGGGGGCCACGGCGGTGATCGCCGGGCTGCCGGTGCCCTCGGCGGCATACAGGGGCAGGCCGATCGCCTTCATGCCGGCCTGGGCGGCGGCGCGGTGGCGGCTGTGGCGGGCAAAGATCGCCTCGAGGCCTTCGGCCTGCATCATCGTGAGGGCGGCCTCCAGGGCGAAGTAGAGGTTGATCGCCGGGGTGAAGGGGTTGCTGTCGGCTTTGGCCGATTTGCGGTACTTGCCCAGATCCAGATAGAACTTCGGCAGGTCAGAGCGCTCGTAAGCAGCCCAGGCTTTGTCGCTCATGGCCACAAAGGCCAGACCCGGCGGCATCATGTAGCCCTTCTGGGAGCCAGAGCCGATCACGTCGATGCCCC
>CAYFMB010000074.1:0-8266 GCA_964344095.1 uncultured Klebsiella sp. | reverse complement strand
CGGCGGGCGAAGAAGGATTGGGGGAGGCTTGAGAGCGAAAGGGAGGTCGTGGTGGCTAGGTGTGTGGCTGGGTTTGCCTAGGACTCACGCAATCCTGCGGATGCTGACAAGAGGCTGTGGTTGAGTCATGATGAACGAGGTTTTACGCTTGCTGTCACCGATGTCAGAAGAGCAACTCAAGGCTTTCCTGGAAGCCGTCAAGGCTGATGCAGGGCTTCAGGAGAAACTGAAAGCAGCAACTGATGCTGCTGCCGCTGTGGCGATTGCGAGGGCTGCTGGATATGTGATTTCTGTTGAAGAGCTTCAGAGGGCTCAGTCAGAGGTTTCTGAAGAGGAGCTCGAAAGCATGGCAGGAGGATTGACTGCGTACTACAAATGCACCGTAAGTGCGTGTGGCAATCCATGCTATCAATAGAATATGAGGTTTACCAGTGCTTGGATTCGTGATTCGTGTGTGGGCACAAGTAGAAAGAATGGAAACATGCTCATCAAAGCCCTTCAACCCAGTGCTTTTTCTTCGATAGCCCGCATAACCGATCGATCAGCCTCCAATACCTGGCTCTATTGCCATGAACAACGGCTGAAAATCAATGATGATCAGATCGCCAGTGGCGGCGAGTTCGGCAGGGAGTGACGGCAAAATTCAAGCGCAGCTCCGAAGCAGAAAGCATCGCTGCGACATTCGACCCAGGGTTGCTGCAACAGCTTTCGAAGAGGCGCAGGGATCTGAACCGATCCATGCGCAATGGGTACATCACAAACCAACTGACGTTTCCACCACAAAGCAATGGCCGTGGCTGGCAGTTGTGATGACGTTCAGGCCCTGAAGCGCAGAGATGCATGAGCCAGAACAGGGAGGTCTAAGCAGAGATGACGACCACCCCAGGTTCCAGTGACCTGAGCGAGACCCGATCGCTTTGCAAAACAAAAGGAGCAGACCCAGCAGCCCCCCCGTCTCGACTGGTGTGGGCAGACACCTTGAAACGTCGCAAATCCCATGCAAAGCGTCAATCAACAACACTTGTGTTCTGGTCAGCTGCTGAGGCGCGTCCTGCCAAACTGCCGAGCCCCTGAGACAGGCTTCTCGTCACAAGGACTTCAGCGATTCGCATCGACATGCCAGGCGCTACAGCGCGGGTTCCGAGGCCTATGCCAGATTGAGTTTTATCTTGTCCAGGAGGCCCCTGTGGACCCTCAAACGACCATGAATGACCATCGTGCAACTCTTGATGCCATTCAGCTGATGCTGCGCGATCTGCATACCCGTCACGATGAGATTCGCCATCGGGCTGCGTTCCGGGGCTGCACCAAGGAGTTGCTCGAGGTGCAGCAGGAGCTGGTGGATTATCTGCTTGACAAAAAGCGCCTGCTCAGTGGCGGCGAAGCGCCCGCCCCGGGTCAGGCTGGTCCGAACTACAACTCCTTTGTTTGAGGCGCTTGTGGTGCATCAACCGCTGCTGATCAGCCGCGCCAAAGCGGTGTCACTGCTGGCGCTTGGCCCAGCTCTGTTGAGCCTGGGTAGCCCGACGGTCCACGCCCAGCAGGCCGGCCGCCTTAACCCAGCCGTGTTTCCGCCTAGCCAGCTCTTCCGCGAGATCCAACTCGAAACCATGGCCTGCGGCCGTGAAAACAGCGCTGCAGCCTGCGACAAAGCTCGTGCGCTGGCAGATCCGCTGATGGATCATCCGCTCCTGAGCGCTGCCTGCAAGGACACCGCCTGGAGCATTCGCGAGCGGGCTGTCGTTGCCACCAAGAACAGCTACGCGCGTCGCGAAGCACTCAACAGCAATGCCAGCGAACTGGTGGCCCGCTGCAAACCGGCGACCAAGCCCTTGGGCACTGGCGACCAGAGCAGCAAGGACGAGCCCAAGAAATCGGGTGGGCTTGGCGGCTTTCTCAAGGGCCTCGGCATCGGTGGCGGCACGTCGAAATAGCCGCTGACGCAACTGCCGCACTGGCCTGCAGCCAGCCGCGAACTCAGGGTTAATTTGGTGCCCCCTGCGGGCTCCACCCCGTGACCATGGTCAGCAGCAGCACCCTGAGCGTTCGCCTGGAGCAACCGTTCCAAGACCAAAAGCCGGGCACCTCAGGCCTGCGCAAGAGCAGTCGCCAGTTCGAAACTCCCCACTACCTCGAAAGCTTCTTGGAAGCGGTGTTGCGCGTGGTGCCCGGTGTCGCCGGTGGCACGCTCGTGGTTGGTGGTGATGGCCGCTACGGCAACCGCGATGCCATCGCCGTGATTGTGCGCATGGCCGCTGCCCATGGCGTGGACCGGGTGATCACCTGCAGCGGCGGCATTCTCTCGACACCTGCAGCGTCTCACCTGATTCGCAGCCGCGGAGCCGTTGCGGGGATCATCCTCTCGGCAAGCCACAACCCGGGCGGTCCCGACGGTGATTTCGGCGTCAAGGTCAATGGGGCTAATGGCGGCCCCGCACCCGAATCAATCACCGACGCCATCTATGCCACCACGCTTGAGCTCGACGAATACCGAATCACAGCGGTCGAACCGAACTGGAAGCTGGATCTGAGCATCCCCCAGCAGAGTCAGCTCGGATCCATGCAGATCGAGGTGATCGATGGGACGGGCGACTACATCGCCCTGATGCAGCAACTGTTCGATTTTGACGCGATCCGCGATCTGCTGCACAACAACTGCAACATGGCATTCGATGCCATGCACGCGGTTACGGGGCCCTACGCGACCGCCATTTTTGAAGGCTTGCTGGGCGCCCCAATCGGGACGGTGCGCAACGGCACCCCCAGCGAAGACTTTGGTGGTGGTCATCCTGACCCCAACCTCACCTACGCCCACGACCTGGCCGCCCTGCTGCTCGACGGCGACACCTTTGACTTTGGCGCCGCCTGCGATGGCGATGGCGATCGCAACATGATTCTGGGGCGCCACTGCTTTGTGAACCCCAGCGACAGTCTGGCCGTGCTGACGGCCAATGCCACGCTGGCGCCCGGCTACGCCAAGGGGCTCAGTGGTGTGGCGCGCTCGATGCCGACCAGTGCCGCCGTCGATGTGGTTGCCAAGGAGTTGGGGATCCCCTGCTTTGAAACGCCCACGGGCTGGAAGTTCTTCGGCAATCTGCTCGATGCCGGACGCATCACCCTTTGCGGCGAGGAGAGCTTCGGCACTGGCAGCGACCACATTCGCGAGAAGGACGGGCTCTGGGCGGTGCTCTTCTGGCTCAACATCTTGGCCAGGCGTCGCTGCAGTGTTGCCGAGGTGATGGCGCAGCACTGGAGCCGTTATGGCCGCCATTACTACTCCCGCCATGACTACGAAGCGATCGCCAGTGAAGCGGCCCATGGTCTCTATGACCGCATCAAGGCCATGCTGCCTGAGCTGGTCGGCCAGGGTTTTGCAGGGCGCAGCATCGCCGTTGCCGATGACTTCGGCTATGTCGACCCGGTGGATGGCTCCAGCACCGCCGGCCAGGGACTACGGCTGTTGCTTGATGATGGCAGCCGTGTCGTGCTGCGGCTCTCGGGCACCGGCACCCAAGGCGCCACACTGCGGGTGTACCTCGAGAGCTATGTACCTCCCAGCGGTGATCTCAACCAGGACCCCCAACAGGCACTGGCCGATCTGATCGAGGCCATCGATGCACTGGCCGAAATCAAACAGCGCACCGGCATGGAGCGTCCCACGGTGATCACCTGAATCATGCTGCTGAGGCTGGGGGTTCGTCGACACCGCTGAGCGGTCGCCAGAGGAACAGCACAGCAACCAGCAAGGCAACGGCTAAAACAGCCTGAACGCTCTGATAGGCGGACAGGTTGGTGCCGCCTGGATGAATCAAGTGAATGGCCTCACTGGCTGCAGCCGCCGCAAACGATTGCAGCCCCTTGCCCATGCTGGCCATGGCCGACACACGCCCCTGCAGAGCGAGAGGAGTGAGGCGCATCGTCACGGCATTGTTCAGATTGAGGCTGAGCACGCTGCAGCCGCCGGCCAGAAAGGCCGCCAATGAGGCCCAATGGGTCACCGCGCTGCTGGCCAACAGCAGAATCGCCACGGCGAACCCACCGGCTGCCGCAGCCAGTGTGAGGCCAATGCGATGGCCCTGGCCTGCTGTCATACCCAACAACGAACCCACCAGTCCGCCAAACCCCACAGCGGACAGCAAGGCCGCATACAACTGATGGCCACCATGCATGGCTGGATGGTCATGCACAAAGATCGGCAGCAGGGTCTGAAACGGCATACCGAGAAGCATGACCGCAGCCAACAGCATCAACAGAAGGCGCAGTTGACGATGGTGAACGACATAGCGAAATCCTTCAGCAATCGAGCCCAACATGTGCCCTGACTGCCGGCTCGCGGCTGGCTTGGCAGAGGGTTGCCGCCGTCCCGGGGGCAACAGCGGAATGCAACACAACAACGGGATAAAACTCAGCACATTGAACAGAAAGGCATACTCCTCATGACTCTGATCGGTCTTACCCAGACTCAACAAAATGCCGCCAAGGACAGGACCAAAGACGTTGGTGAGATTGGCCGCGACGCTATAGAACTGCTGCGCATTCATCAGGTCATCACTGGCGACCATGTCGCTGATCAACGTTGTACGCGCCGGTGTATCGAACGCTGAAATCACACCATTGAAGCCACTGGTCATGACCAGCAACCACAACGGCACATCCCCCCTGACGCTGGCCAGCCAAAGAACCAGCGCAGCAAGCATCAGAGAGGTTTCGGTTCTCAAAAACAGCTGCCGATGGGGCACCCTGTCGGTGACAGCTCCGCCCAACACCTCGAGCACAAATTGGGGGATGGCGTAACCAAGCGCCAACAGGGCGATGCCATGGGCGCCATAGTGCATGACCGTCAACCAGTTCAGCGCCATCACGTAGGCGCTGGTACCCAAGTTGGAAAGGACATTGGCCAACCAAAACGTGCGGTAGGGGCGGTTACCCCAGAGCCGTTCTGCGGCGTGTTGGCGCTGTCGCTCCAAGTTTGAAGTCACCGCTTAAGCGCTGGGAAGCGGTGGCTTCTCTGCCGGTTTTTCAGGGAACCAACGCGCCTCCAAATTCTTGATCGCCACGTAGAAAGGCGGCACGACTCCGAGAGAGAGAACGGTCGCCACCAATAGACCTCCGAAGATCACCGTTCCCAGGGACTGCTGGCTGTTGGCACCGGCTGTGGTGGCGACCACAAGAGGCAGGAAGCCTGCCAGGGACGCAATCGCGGTCATCAGGATCGGGCGCATGCGCGATTCGGCTGCGGCAACCGCAGCCTCCGGAATCGTCATGCCAGCCTCAAGATGCTGCTCAGCCACCTCAACAATGAGAATGCCGTTTTTGGCTGCCAGACCGATCAGGGTGACCAGACCAACCTGGGCATAGATGTTGAGATCGATCGAGCGGATCGCCAGAAACACCAGTGCGCCAAGCATGGCCAATGGCACGGTCATCAGGATGATGACCGGCGTCACATAACTCTCGTACTGCGCCGAGAGCACCAGGTAGACCACCAAAACGCCCAGACCAAACACCAGCACACTGGCGCTACCTGCCGACAACTGCAGTGCCGCAAGGCCCGTGAAGGCATAGCCGATGTTGTTGAAGTTCTGCTGCTTGAAGATCTGCTGAATGGCCGTCAGCGCCTGGCCAGAACTCTTGCCGATCGCCTCAGCACCCTGCACCAGGATGGTGCGATAGAGGTTGTAGTGACTGATCACCGGCGGTGCGCTAGTGAGCTCGGTGGAGGCGAATTCACTCACCTGCACAAGCTTATTGTCCTTGTTACGCACGTAATAACTGAGCACATCGTCAAGGCTGCTGCGACCAGTGGCCTGCGACTGAACATAGATGTTGCGCACCTGACCGTTTTCGTAGGTCAGGCCGGAATAGTTGCCACCCGCCAACACAGCGATGGTCTGCATCGCTTGCTGAAAATCGATGTTGAGTGTACCCAAGATCGAACGATCGATCTTGAGGCCAAAGGCCGGTGCGCTGGGGATGAACTGGGTGTAGAGACTTGAGAATTGATCCGATGCCGTGCCTGCCGCCACAAGCTCCTGGGCCAGTCCGTCGAGCTGGTTAAAGGTATAGGCCCCGTTGCTCAGGTCATTGAATTGGAAGTAAAAACCGCCCTGGGCCGAGAAACCGGGAATCGCCGGGGGCTGAGCGGCCACAGCCAGACCGCTGCTCAGCTTGGAGAGCTTGGCATTGAGGCGATCGACAATCGCCGGTGCTTTGTTCTCGCTACCGCTGCGTTCCTCAAGGGGCTTTAAGCCAAAGAAGAAAACGCCCTGGTCCGGACTTGAGCCATTGAAGCCATAACCACTAATCACCGATGCAGCGATGATGTCTGGTTCGGTCTTGAGGACCTTGGCAATCTCCATGCCGGTCTTCTCGGTCTGACTCAGGGATGCACCGTTCTGGAGCTGGAAGATGCCCATGCCGTAGCCCTGATCCTCTTCCGGAATGAAGGCCGACGGCAAGGCTGAAAAGGCAAAGACGGTCAGCACAATGCCGCCGGCCAGGCCAGCCATGATGTAACGCCGCTTGACGATGAGAAGCTTCAGCAGCTTGACGTAACTGGTTTGCAGCCAGGCAAACGATGCATTGAAGCGATCAAAGATCAACGCCAGTCGGCTGCCGGCAATGCCAAACAGAACGACCCCAAACACATAGGCACCCACGCCAAAGGACGCTGCACTGAACTTGCCAAAGGCCAGACCAACGATCACACCACCCACAGTCCAAGCCCAGCCCTTCGGCTTGGGTGGCTGTTCTGACTTGAGAATCAGCGCCGACATCATCGGCGAGAAGGTCAACGCATTGAAGGTCGAAATAGCAATTGAGAAGGCAATCGTGAGGGCGAACTGCTTGTAAATGATGCCAATACCGCCGGGGTAAAACGCCACCGGAACAAACACAGCCATCAACACCAACGAGGTGGCGATGATGGCGCCAATGAGCGTGCCCATGCATTCGAGCGCTGCTTTGCGCGGGCTCATGCCCTCTTCCAAATTTTTGGAGACGGCCTCGATCACCACAATCGCATCGTCAACCACCAGACCCGTGGCAAGCACCAAACCAAGCAGGGTCAGCTGGTTGATCGAGAACCCAAACACCTTGATGAAGGCAAACGTTCCGATCAACGAAATCGGAATGGCAAGGCTGGGAACCACCGTGGCGCGCCAGTTCTGCAAAAACAGAAACAGAATCACAAGAACCAACACGATGGCCAGACCGAGGGCATCGGTGACACCCTCAACGGCTGATTCGATGAACTGGCCGACGTTGTAAATCTCGGTGACCTTGATGCCAGGTGGAACGACCTGAGCGAAGTCATTCATCACCTGAACCACCGCCTGAGACACATCAAGAGCATTGCTCTCGGGTGTCTGGAACACACCAATGGTGATCGAGGGGTAGCCGTCAACGCTGACCGCCTGCTGCGCAAAGGTGTTGAAGCCATAGGACGCTTCACCCACATCTTGCAGCCGCAACAGATTGCCCTGCGGCGATTTACCAATGATCAGATTGTTAAGCTGCTCGACCGAAACCAGATTGCCGTTATCTGCAACGAGGATCGGATAGGCAAATTTCTGATCGCCACCGGCCGGAGGGCCGCCCACCAGGCCACCAATGGCCACGCTGTTCTGCGACTTAACTGCCATCACCACCTGGTCAGCAGTGAGTTGGTTGGCAGTCAGCTTTTCAGGGTCGACAAACAACCAATAGGCAGGATTGCTACCCCCTAACAGGTTGACCTGGGCGACACCGGGGACACGCTCCAGCTGGTAATAAAGCTGCTCATAAATGAGACCATTCAGATAGGCCGCATCAAACTGACCTTTGCTGGAGGTCACCTGGTATGCCAGCAAAATCGAGGGCGTGCTCTGCATAACAGAGACCCCCGTCGCAGAAACCTGCTGGGGCAACTGGGGCATCGCCAGAGACACCCTGTTCTGCACATTGACCTGGTCAATGTTGATGTCAGTGCCTTCATCAAAGTAGACCTGGATGATGCTCTGACCAGTGTTTGAGCTCGTGGACGAGATGTAGGAAGCCCCAGGCACACCGTTGATCTGTTGCTCCAGCGGATTGGTGACCGCCTGCTCGGTCACCAGCGAGTTGGCACCGCTGTAATTCGAGGTGACCTGAATCAGCGGCGGTGCAATGTTGGGCAGGTTTTCAATCGGCAGTGTCGGAATCGCAATCAGACCGACCAGCACAATCAGAATGCTGCAGACCGTTGTCAGAACCGGTCGCTTGATGAAATTATCGGAAAGTGACATCG
>CAYFMB010000073.1:2311-8268 GCA_964344095.1 uncultured Klebsiella sp. | reverse complement strand
CAGTCGCACGTAGCTCAGCACCGCTGCTTCCGTGCCGATCCATCTCACGCTCGGGCGGCTCATGGTTACGTGGCTGCCACTGACCGCTGGCTCATCAGGGAAATAGAAGCGATGGAAGTCCAGTCCTTCGACCAGTTGTCCGTTGGTCTCGGCTTCAAAGCAGCTCAGCGACGGACAACAGAGAGCCGCATAGCCGGCCCAGTCACCGTTCAGAGCGCACTCCAGCAGCGTTTGATTCAGAGCCAGGATCGCCTGGTCGCGATCGTCAGATGTCAATGCAGGTGTCAAGGGCTGATGTGCAGTGAGCTGAACGATGTCATTGTCTCAAAGCCTTCGTTGTCACGTTGAGGGTTGCCCGCTCTGCGGCTGAACAACACCTGCATGCCTGCCTCTTGCGCCGCTTTCAATTCGCTGATTGCATCGCTAATGAACAGCACCTTGACCGCTGAGACGCCTAGTGCTTCAGCGATAGCTACGTAGCTCGCAGAGTTGTGTTTGCTGCCTGTGCGTGTATCGAACCAAGCGCTGAACAGCCCTCGTAAATCTCCTGAATCGCTATGTCCATAGAGCAACTGCTGTGCCTGAACCGAGCCCGACGAGTAAACCGACAAGTTCAACCCCTGACGAGACCAACGCCTCAATGCGGGCGCAACATCGGCAAACAAAGGGCCGTGCAGTTCACCCCTGTTGTAGCCCTGCTCCCAGATCAGGCCTTGCAATTCCTTGAGGGCGCTGAGTTTGCGATCTTGGGCGATCAGCCACTGCAGATAGGCCACCACCGACGCATCTGCTTGCCACATCAGGCCGCTCGCAGCCGCCTCCTCGTCGATCTGCCAGGCCTTCCTGACATCGACAATCAGCTGGGCAACAGCGGTTTTGTCACTGTTTGAGGCAATGAACTGTTCCAGCTGTCCTGCTGCATAAGGGAAGAGCACGTCCGTCACAAAACTCACAGGACATGTTGTGCCTTCGATGTCGAGGAGCACATGGCTGGCACCGCGAACCGTCCTGGCTTCCAGGGCATCGGGCTCCAACAGCAGCAACCGCCAACGCTGCTCGAGCAGAAATTCCAGAATTTCCAGATGTCGTTGTGCCGTCGATAGATCGGCGCCCCACGCATAGAGGCCATGTCCTGCGACCAATAGGCCATGCGGAGCTTCTGTCAGCAGTGGCATGGCTGTGGCGCTCAGCCGCTTCAGATCCTGATCGTTGGGCAGCACTGGCACGGCCACGGCTGTGTCGTGGGTTGTGATGCCTGTCAAACCTTTGAGCATTTCCAGGCCTTCGAGCACCAGCTCGCCGGGGTGCTGGCGCCCGACCCGTTGCGAAAGCAGAGTGCCCGCCTGAGAGTGGGTGTGCAGCACGGCACCCGCCCCAGTTGCCTTCACGATCGCTAGATGCAGTTGCGTCTCGGCACTGGCATACCCCTCACCGCTGGCCACCTCTCCTGTCTCGCTTACCACGATCAACTGCTGAGGCGTCACAGACCCCTTATCGACGCCGCTCGGTGCCATCAACAGTCGTAGCGGTTCCCGATTGAGCACGCAGCTGAAATTGCCGCCGGTTCCGTCGCACCAGCCACGTCGGTGGATGGAGGCCATGCTGGCGCTCAGTTTTTCGCGCAGGTCCGCTTCGAGGGTCTGAATGCTGTGCATTGCTCAATGCTGGCAGCTGGGACACCAGTGGCTGCCGCGCCCGCCCAGGGTGGTGCGTTGAATGGTGTCGCCGCAGCGCCGGCAGCTTTGGCCGCTGCGCCGGTAGACCCAGGCCATACCGCCGTAGTTGCCGTTGGTGCCCGTGAGGTCGCGGAAATCACTGAATGTCGTGCCACCGGCGCCGATGCTCTGTTGCAGCACCGTCACCAGGGCGTGGTGCAGAGCATCCAATTGCGCTGTGCTGAGTCGGCCACTGGGGGTGGTGGGTCTGATGCCTGCTGCAAACAAGGATTCATCGGCGTAGATGTTGCCGATACCAGCCAGCAGCGCTTGATCGAGCAAGGCATTCTTGATCGGGCGCACTGATCCCTTGAGCCTCCGTTTCAAGTACGAGCCATTCACGTCTGGATCAAAGGGCTCGGGGCCCAGGCGTTGCAGACCTGTGATCACGGCCTCTATCGGTTGGTCGGGCGGGACCCACCACATTTCAGCGAAGCTGCGGGTGTCGATGAAACGCAGCTCTCGGCCTGCCGGGTCCCAGATCTGAACCCGCGTGTGGCGGCAGGGCGGGTGTTGCTTGCTGCGCTCGGCTTCCAGCCAAAGAAATTGCCCCGTCATGCGCAGGTGGACGCCCCAATGCCCCTGATCCAGTTGGGCGATTAAGTATTTGCCTCGTCGCTGCCAGTGCTGCACATGGCGTCCGGCCAGCGCTGCTGCAAACGCTTCAGGATCGTGCCGCGGCGCTGCGATGGCGCGAGCGCGGTGTACATCGACACGTGCGACCTGGAGGCCTGCCGTTTGTTGCTCCAGTCCCCGCCGCACTGTTTCGACTTCTGGCAGCTCGGGCATGAAGGCTGAAGCGTGTCACGGTTTGTCTGTTAGGCGCCTGTTGTCGGTCTGCGCGACTGCTGGACCTGTGGCGAAGCGGCTGCAGTGGCTTCGCAACGTTGCCGCGTTGTCTGGTGACACCTGGGGCGCAGCCCTGAGCTGACAGACATGCAAACAGCGGTCTAGCTTCTCGCAAGAAGCCATGACCGCTGCAGCTGATCGTTGTGCGTCGTACGCCCAGATCAGGCTTTCTCGAGTTCGCTCTCAGCGAAGTTGTTGGTGTTGATGCCGCCTTCTGAGCCGCTGAAGCCGTTGTAGTTCACCTTCTCGAAGCGCACCACGACGGGGTAGCGAATGCCGCTGGTGTCGACCGAAGCGACGGTACCGACTTCGTTGAACCAGTAGGACTCAGGGCGCTTGATGCGCACTTTGTCGCCGCGGGAAATGGCCATCGCAGGGCTGGGGGGTCAGGTGGCTGCCAGAGGGAAGATACCCGCGGCGTTGGGGCCTGAGGCCAAGGGCGTCACAACTCGTCGTCTGCGCAGGGCGTTGCGCTGAGGCGATGAGCACCTTTGCCTGCCGTGGCACGATCGCCACCATGGATGAGCCCCTTTTAAGTCTGGATCTGCCTGATCCGGACAACGACAGCCTCAGCAATCTTGAGTTTCTGGCGCGACTCGAGGAGGCTTGGGCGGTCTGTGATCGCTTCGATCTGCAGACCGAGATCTGGCGGGGCCGCATTCTGAGGGCCGTTCGCGACCGCGAAAAGCGCGGTGGTGAGGGCCGGGGCACCGGTTTTTTGCAGTGGCTCAGGGAGCGCGAGATCAGCAAAACCCGCGCCTACACCCTGATCCAGCTGGCCGACTCGGCCGATTCGATGCTGGGGGAGGGTGTGCTGGAAGAGGCCAGCGTCAATCACTTCTCCAAGCGCGCCTTTCTGGAGACGGCCGTGGCCGATCCAGAGGTCCAGCTCATGATCGGTGAGGCCGCCAACGAGGGCCAGCAGATCACGCGCAAGCAGGTGCGGCGTCTCAATGACGAGTTTCTCGCCGCCACCAGTCCGCTGCTGCCTGAGGAGATTCGCCAGCGCACCGCTGAGAACCTGTTGCCCCCCAAGGCTGTGGCACCCCTGGTCAAGGAGCTGGCCAAGCTGCCCGAGGACCAGCAGGAAGATCTGCGCCGCGTGCTGCGCGATGAGCCCGAGCTCGATCGCGTCAAGGATGTGACCTCGACCGCCCGCTGGCTCAGCAAGGCGGCAGAAGCCTCGCTGGCGGTGCGTGCGTTTCAGCAGGGTCAGCTCGACTTTGAAAAAGCCCTGCAGGAGGCCCAGCGGCTTGACGCCCTGGGGCTGCTGGCCGATGCGGTCGGCCAGGCCCAGGCTTTGGAGGCGGCGGTGCTCAAGTTGCACACCAGCTGGCGCCGACTCGGTGGGCTGCAGGAGCGTCTCTGGGTGGAGAGCGGCAGCAGCACCCCCCACCTGCGCGAACTGTTGACGGCGCTGCAGACCCTCAGCGGCAACACGATGCGGGTCTCGCTGGGTGAGCTGGCCGGCGGCAAGCGGGTGAGGCTGCAGCTGGTCGAGGAGTCGCCCGATCAACTGGAGCCACCGCCCCTGACGATCACCACATCTGGCGTCTGAGCAGGCCGGCTAAGCTGCGGCCGCACCACAGGTGGGGCGCTGTTGGCTGTGGTCGGCGATTGGGGCCCCGGGTCTGGCGAGTCGTCGGGTGATGCTCTAACCGAGGCGCTGGCACGTGGCTTCGGTTGGCCCGCCTTTCGTCCTGGTCAGCGCGAGGTGGTGGAGGCGCTGCTGGCCGGCCGTGATGTGTTGGCGGTGCTGCCCACGGGCGCTGGCAAGTCGCTCTGCTATCAACTGCCGGCCCTGGTGCGCCAGGGACTGGTGCTGGTCGTCTCGCCACTGGTGGCCCTGATGCAGGACCAGGTGGGGCAGCTTCAGCGTCGCGGCATTCCTGCTGCCTGCCTACACAGAGATCTGCCCCCAGCTGAGCGACTTGATCTGCAACAGCGGCTGCGCCAGGGGCGCCTGCGGCTGCTGTACCTGGCCCCTGAACGCCTGCAGCTTGAAAGCACCCGTCAGATGCTTGAGCAGCAGGCCGATGGCGGCAACCTGGTGGCCCTGGCGGTCGATGAGGCCCACTGCATCAGCGCCTGGGGCCATGACTTCAGGCCCGATTACCGCCGTCTGGGCAGTTTGCGCGCCCTCTGTCCCGGCGTTCCGGTGGTGGCCCTGAGCGCCACGGCGGCTCCCCAGGTGCGCGCCGAGATCATTCGCCTGTTGCAGTTGCGCCGCCCGTTTGTGCAGGTGCATTCGGCCCGTCGCCAGAACCTGGCCTATGCCATGGCTCTTCGGCCTCAGGAGCCCCTGCCGCTGGTGGAGCAGGCTCTGGCTCGATCGCGCGGTGCTCGCTTGATCTACGCCCGCACCCGCCGGTCGGTCGAGAGCTGGGCGCTGCAGCTGCAGCAGGCTGGTCACGACGCCATCGCCTACCACGCTGGTCTCGAGCCTGAGGCTCGCCAGCAGGCTCTGGAGCATTTTCTGAGTCATGACGATCCGGTGCTGGTGGCCACCGTGGCGTTCGGGATGGGGGTCGACCGCCCCGATGTGGGTCTGGTGCTGCATCTGGACCTCCCCGCTAGCGCCGAGGGCTATCTGCAGGAGTCGGGGCGGGCCGGTCGCGATGGCCAAAAAGCCGATTGCCTGGTGCTCTACTCGCCTGGCGATCGCATCAGCCTGGGCTGGGCCCTGGCTCGCGGGGCCCAGAGCGACGTCGACCGCCAGCGGGCGCGGCTGGCGCAGCAGCAGTTGCGGCGCATGGAGGCGATTGCTGAGGGCGACAGCTGCCGCGAGCAGGCCCTGCTGCGTGCTGTCGGCGAGCTGGCCCCACCTTGCGGTCGCTGTGACAACTGCCTGGCGGCCCCTGATCGGGTGCTGCGCGATTGGTCGCCTCTTGCCACCAGGGTGCTCGAGGCTCTGGAGGAACACGACGGCACCGAGTTGCAGGCCCTGGCGCGCGACCTGCGTGAGCTCGACCCCGACGGCGAGGCTCGCTGGGGCTGGCTTGCTCGCCGCTTGGTGCAGGAGGAGTTGGTGGCTGAGAGCGATGACGGCGCTCAGCGGCTGTATTTACGCAGTATTGGCCGTCAGTACCTCAGACGGCCCTGGCCGTTGCCCTGGGCCGCCTGAGGAGGCGTTGACGCGAGCGTTCAGTCAGCCGCCTTTGCTGGTGCACAGATCGCTCACGAGCTTCTGCTCGTAGTCGTTCTGGGGGTTGTCCCAGGTGCGCCACTGGCCGCTCTGGCTGGTGGCGTTGAGCTTGCGGGCGCCGCAGTTGATCGCCAGATAGTGGGGTTTACCGTCGCTGCCCAGGCTGGGTGCCACAAAGCTGCCGCCCATGGGGCGCCAGTTGGCCCAGTCCACCTGCATGGGTCCATAGCTGCGCCAGTCGGGACCGA
>CAYFMB010000073.1:0-2211 GCA_964344095.1 uncultured Klebsiella sp. | reverse complement strand
GTTGCCGCTGTGGCTGTCGTCGATGAACGGCGCCACGTCGATGTTCTGGTTGCCGAGGCCGTTGCTGTTGGCTCCGCGGCTGTTGTGGCAGCAGTGGTCGTTGTGGTTGCAGCGGTTGTTGAGCGTGCAGCAGATGTGACCGTCGATTGCGATGTTTCAGTCGCCGTGACTGGTTTGGTTGCCGTAGCCACGGTGGTTGTCGGTGTCACCGTTGACGTGGCTGATGCCGTCGTCATGGTGTGTTGCACAGTTGGGCTGCTCGCTGTGGTGACACGGTTGCCTGCGATGGGCGATTGAACCGCGGCAGGGTTTGGTTTGATCGTGACAACCGATGTTGTTGCCGTTGTTGGCCTGCTGATCTGGGAGGAGGTTGCAGGCTGAGCCGTTGGAGGTGACGCTTTGGTGGTCGACGCTGCGAGCGTTGTCGAGGTCGCGGGTTTGGGGGCCTGTCGGGCGACGGGTGCGGCTGGCTGAGGCTGGGGCGCTGGCTTGCGCGCCACGGTCGGTGCCACAGGTTTGGGAGTGCGGTTCACGGCCCGCGGCTTGGGTCTGGGCACCGGCGGCGGAGCCTGCAGCTTCAGCTTCGTGCCTTCGATGACCAGGTCTGGGTCGCTGATGTTGTTCAGACTGATCAGCCGTTGGACCGGGACCTTGTAGGCATCGGCGATATCGCTGAGGGTTTCCCCCTGCTGCACAACGTGAGCTGTGGCTTTGCCTTGGCTCGACCTGCCACTGCTGGCCAACGCGCCCGGGCGGGTACGCATCGGCACCTTCAGACTGTCGCCGGCGACCACCAGGTTGGGGTTGCTGATGCCGTTCAGCTGCATCAAGCGATCCACCGTGGTGTTGTTGCGGTCGGCGATCTCTGAGAGGGTTTCGCCGTTTTTGACGGTGTAACGGCCGGTGGGGGTCGCTGCGACCTGTGTTGAGCTGGCGGCGCGGCGACCAGGAATTACCAGCCGGCGTCCAGCCTCGACAAAGGCCGGATTGTTGATGCCATTGGCCTGCATCAGCTGGTTGAGGCTGACGCCGTTGCGATCGGCAATTTCGGAGAGGGTTTCGCCCTGGCGCACGGTGACACTGCCGCCGCCAGCTGCGTTGCCCCCCTGTGAGCGGCGACTGCTGCCCGGCAACACCAGACGGGTGCCGGCTACGACCAAGTCGGCATTGCGAATGCCGTTGGCCTGCATTAACCGCTCGAGGCTGACGCCGTAGCGATCGGCAATTTCAGAGAGGGTTTCACCCGGTCTGACGACCACATCGGCGCGGGCTGCCGGGGCCACCAGTGCTCCCGCAGGCAACACCACCGCTAGGGCCAGAGCAGCAATCGAGCGACGCATGGGCACTACAGCTGGACGCCACAAACCATAAGAGGCCTGCAACCCCTCGCCCAGCCCCCTGGCCGATCAGGTCTGCTGATCAGCCCATCAGCCGTCGCAGCACGGGCAGGGTGCGGGCATAGGGCGGGTAGCGCTGTGGCAGGTCGCCCCAGAAGGGGCGGCTCAGCACCGTGCGCAGGTGCGAAAAGGTCTTAAAGCCCTCGTGGCCGTGGTACCTGCCCATGCCACTGGCACCGACGCCGCCGAAGGGCAGGTTGGCGTCGCCCGCATGAATGATCACGTCGTTGAAGACCACAGATCCCGAGCTGGTGCCCGCCAGCACTGCCTGCTGGGCCTCGGTGTCATGGCTGAACAAGTAGAGGGCCAAGGGTTTGTCGCGCACGTTGATGAAAGCGATGGCGTCGTCCAGGCTGTCGATCGTGATCAGCGGCAGGATCGGGCCAAACAGTTCGTCGTGCATGAGTGGGTCGTCGCCATCAGCCACGGCCACCACGGTCGGTTCGATCCGTCGCTTGGCGCCATCGCTGCCTCCCCCCAACACAATTTGGTTGCGGGCCCTGGCCTGAGCCAGCAGTCCCTCGAGGCGCTCGAACTGGGTCTGGTTGACGATGCAGCCCAAGTCAGGGCTCTGCAGTGGCTCCGTTCCATACAGCCGTGTGCGTTCGCGCTCCAGGGCGGCGATCAGGGCCTGGCGGTGCGAGCGCTCCACCAGCAGGTAATCGGGGGCGACGCAGGTCTGGCCAGCGTTGTATCCCTTGCCCCAGATCAGACGCCGGGCCGTCGTGCTCAGCGGTGCATCGGCCAGCACGATCGCCGGACTCTTGCCGCCCAGTTCCAGCGTCACCGGGGTCAGGTGCTGGGCAGCCGCTGC
>CAYFMB010000072.1:0-8278 GCA_964344095.1 uncultured Klebsiella sp. | reverse complement strand
GGTCGGAATCGAGGGGGACGTAATCAGGAGTCCAATACGTGTCGCGGTACTCCTTGACCCCGGCGTCGTACTTCTTGCTCATGGAGGTTCTCCGGTTGGGTCGGGTAAAGGGGAGGGGGCAGGTGTCAACGCATCAGCTCAGGCGTGAGCTGTGCCGTTGATCAACCGACCTCAGTCCTTCGAACCAACGAAGCCAGCGCTACCAGCCAGAGCCGGCTCAACTTCGCGGTGAGGGCGGGCAATGATGTGGGCGGCAACCAGGCCGTCACCCACACGCTCGCAAGCGTCAGCACCGGCACGCACAGCAGCGTTCACAGCGCCGGTTTCGCCGCGCACCATCACGGTGACGTAGCCGCCGCCAACGAATTCGCGGGCGATGAGGCGCACTTCGGCAGCCTTGGTCATCGCGTCAGCGGCTTCGATCGCGGGCACCAGGCCGCGGGTCTCGATCATGCCGAGGGCGATGCCCATGGTTTCGTTTGCCATTACCTGCTCCTTGTGGAGGGGGGTGGAATGTTCGCCTAACAACTTGGTCTGTCGCTAATCCGTCCGTCAAGGCATTTGGGGCGCCAGTGCCATCACCGTTCCTGGGGCGCCTTGATAAGCAGCGCTGATGTGTTGAACACAAATCGTTAGGCAATGCTTGCGCAGCAGTCCCTGACATGGACCAGCAGCGGTGCCAAGAGCGACAGTTTTCTCTGGGCTGGCAGCTCCAGTGGATCGCCTGAGAGGCCTTCCGGCCACTGGTCAGCTGGTCTGGGCCTGCTCCAGACGATCCTCAGAGGGCCTGCGCCTCTGACACGAAGCCGACGCCGCCGTAGTACGCCAGCAACGGTTTCACCGCTGCGGCGATGACGGTCAACTGCTCGGGCTTGCAGAAGACGATCACATGAGCATTGGCGCCAAAACCGCTGAAGTCCATGCCCTCGGAAACCGCCCCGCCCTGACCAAAACCGGTGAGGTGGCGCATGACCGTGTAACCGGGGGCCCCGGCCGTGCGCAGCGCCTCGCAGATGCGCTCGACTTCGCGTTCACTCAAGATCAGATCGAGGCGTTTCATGCACATCAAGACGCAGGGATCAGGCGCTGCACAGCGGCCATGTAGAGCGGGATGCCCACCACGATGTTGAAGGGAAAGGTCAGTCCCAGCGACGAGGTGATGTACAAGCTCGGATTGGCCTGGGGCACGGTCATGCGCATCGCCGCCGGCACGGCGATGTAGCTGGCACTGGCACACAAGACCATGAACAGCAGCGCATCACCCTGAGGAAGGTGCAGCAACAGCGCCACGGCCAGTCCTGCCGCACCATGCACCAGGGGCGACAGCAGGGCAAAGCCGATCAGGAAGGCACCGGTGGCCCGCAGTTCGCGCAGACGCTGGGCCGCAACGATGCCCATGTCAAGCAGAAAGAAACTCAAAGCGCCGTAGAACAGCTGGTCGGTGAACGGCTGCATCTTGGCCATGCCCGCCGGGCTGAAGGCAGCGCTCAGCAGACCGATGAGCAGCGATCCGACCAGCACCAGAACCGAGCTGTTGAGGAAGGCCTCATGCAGCAGTGAGCCCCAGTTGAGGCCGGGGCCTTCATCGCGAGGGGCCGTCAGCCGCACCAGCAACAGGCCAATGATGATCGCCGGCGACTCCATGAGGGCAAGAGCCGCCACCATGAAGCCGTCAAAGGAGACTCCCAGCGATCCGAGAAAGGTCTGGGCCGTGATGAAGGTCACGGCACTGATCGAGCCGTAGGCCGCAGCGATGGCAGCGGCGTTGTAAGTGTCAAAGCGACTGCGCAGAATCAGAAAACTGGTGATTGGCACCACCAGCGCCATCGCCAATGCAGCGCTGATGGTGAGCACAACCAAGCGGTCCAGACCACTGTGCTGCAGTTCCATGCCGCCCTTGAGGCCAATCGCCAGCAGCAAATAAAGGGAAAACAGTTTGGGCAGGGGCGCGGGAATCTCCAGATCTGAGCGCAGCAGCACCGACAGCAAGCCCAGGCCGAAGAACAGCACCGGCGGCGACAGCAGGTTCTGCAGCACCAGCGAGGAATCCATCAGCTGCCGCTCCCGCCTGAAGCCTTCAAACTAAGTCGCTCTGGGGTCAGGAGCCGCTGATCTCAACACCCTGCCGACGAGACATCTCCGGCTGGTATTCCTAGCCTTGATCAGGAGCCGACACCTCCGGACCTGTTCGGGGGGTGGAATGTTCAACCCAGTCGGCTCCATTCCCTTCGCCCCTGAGTCGAGGCCACGTTGCTTGAACCGGCGCCAACCCGCCCTCCAGGCACAATGACCGGGCCCTGAAGCCGAGCCCTTGGTCGTACTGGTGATCGCCAGTGGCAATCCGCACAAGGTGGCCGAGATCGCCGGCATGCTCAGCGATCTGCCACTCGAGGTGCAGCAACAACCCGATGGCCTTTCCATCGAGGAAACCGGCAGCACTTACCTGGCCAACGCCCGGCTCAAGGCCGAAACAGTGGCCCAGCTGACCGGGCAGTGGGCCCTGGCCGACGACTCTGGCTTGGAAGTCGACGCCCTCGGCGGAGCCCCAGGCATCTATTCAGCCCGCTACGGCGGCAGCGACCCCGAGCGCATCGCTCGATTGCTGCGTGAGCTGAGCGACTCCCCCTATCGCAGCGCCAGCTTCAACAGCGCCATGGCCCTGGCCGGCCCCGACGGCATCACCGTGCTCGAGGCCCAAGGCATCTGCCGTGGCGAAATCCTGCTGAGCCCCCAGGGGGCCGGCGGCGGCTACGACCCGATCTTCTGGGTGCGCGAAGCCGGTTGCACCTACGCCGAACTACCCGATCACCTGCGGCTCAAGCTGGGCAGCCGCGGCAAGGCTGCACGGCAGATGGCCGCCGAACTGCGCGAACTGCTGGGCCTGGCCTCAGCCCTGAGCTGATCGGTTGATCGCGTTGACCGCCCGCATGGCGGCGCTGGCAGCCTCTTCGACATCGCCTTCGGTGCCGGCCAAAGTCAGACGCCCAAAGGCACCGACAGCCTTGACGTCGACCACGGTGATGTTGGAGGCCTTCTCGGCTTCGTTGGCAGCGATCAAGACGTAACCGGCGGGTTCGGTCTCGAGAATGAACATGCTCATTCCCGCCTGAATCATCGAACCGCGGCGGTTCTGGCGATTGATCAGCACCGCATGGTCGGGCGTGATCGCGCGGATGATCTCGGTCCAGCTGACCTCGCAGCGGCTGCGGCGGTTGACAGTGCTGCCGATGGCCTCGAGCACCACATCGCCCGAGTGCAGCACATTGCTCTGGTCGCGGTGGTAAAGGGCCAGCGAGCCGAAGGCGCGCTCGACGATCATCTGGCCGAGACGCACCGTGCTGGCCTTCAGGGCGATGTCGGTGACCCGATGCACGGCCATGCCGGGAGAAACTTCAAGCCAAAGGCAGGCATCACCCGGAATCGGCAGGAAGCCCTGGCTCACGGTGCCCATGTAGGCCGCCAGCTGAGGCTGCAGGCTGTCTAAGAACACGTAAGTGCGCAATTCGATCGACTCGACATGGCTCGACTCGCGCGCCAGGCGCGAGCTTTCGCTGTCGGTGGTGATCACACAACTGGCGGCCGATGGGTGCAGCGCATCGAGTCCAGCAGCCCGGGCAATGCCAAGACCAAGGTCGGTGCCTGTGACCTGCACCGAACGCATGCGTCGCCTGGGGTTGGACTCGGGCAAAGGTTCAGGAGCCTGCTGCGACAGCCAACACGCAGAAGCGGCCCGACTTTACGGCTTGGACCACCACAGCTAACGAACCTTGCGCTGCGGCTGACAGCCGGTACCGTCCGGCCATCCCTGCTGGATCGCCATGGCAGCCAAACGCTCGTCCGCCAACGGAACCTCCAACGGCTCAGCCAAAACCACCCGGGTGCTGCCTCATGAGAACGATGCCGACCACAGCGAGGTTCGGCCCGAGCAGGCCCTGGCCCTGGTTGGGATGGGCATGCTGCAAAAAATGGCTGCCAACGGGGAACTGCCCTGGAGCTGGAATGAGGCCGAGGACGGCGGCGCCTGCGACCCTGGCGCTCTGCGCAACCGGCTCGAATTGACCGATCTGGCCCTGCGCACCGGGGCACCGCTGAGCACGGCCGAAGTCACCTATCTGATGGGCGCGCGTCCAGGTGCAGCCGTGGTCGAGCGTGGCGGCCTCAAGGCCCGTCGCGTTAGCCGCAACGTGTGGAAGCTGAGTCAGTCGAGCGGCAACAGCGACAACAACAGCTTCAGCGGCTTCCACGACGGCCGCCGCCGTTTCGGCTGAGGCAGGGTTCCCCGTCTCAGTCAATGACCCTGCAACGGCTGCGGCGGAGCCTGATCGCTCTGCTGCTGGGCCTGGTGATGCTGCCTGCATTGGCTGTTCTGCCCTTGCAGGCGCAAAGGCTCCAGGTCGGACTCTCCAAACTGCCGGCACCGCCAGCGATCGTGCCCCTGGTCCAGCAGCCGTTCTATGGCGAGCTGCTCGAAACCCTCGAACGCTGGCAGGTTGCCCCATTGGCTCAGGTCGCGGGCGACAGCCCACGCAGCACCCTGCTCGACTTTTACGGGGTGATGGTGCTGGTCGCCGACGGACTCAAGGAGCTGGAACGTCTGGCCCCCACCCAAAGCGGACTGGGTTGGGGAGCCGATGCCCAGGCGAGCATTGCCAGGATCAACACGCTGTTTGGTGAAGCCCAGGCAGCCCTCAATGGCACGTCCATCCCCGAGAGCATTCGTAGCAAAGAGCTGTCGGCCAGAACGCTCCAGCTCAAGGAGGTGCTCGATGTGCTGCTGGCCACTGCGCCTGAGCCCTTTGAGATCCCTGATCTCAAAGCCATGGCCGCACGCCGCACCTTGGATGCTCGAGCGGCAGGAGCCTGGACCCTTCCCCATAGCCCCCTGAGCCTGACAACCCAGGGCAGACAGGAGACGCTGCCACCGATCTTTCGCTTTTCAGCCGACAGCGTCGATCAAATCCCGGACCTCTACAACCGGGTTGCCAGCCTGCCAAGGCCGGCGCAGCCTTTTGCCACACCGGGGTTGTACCGCAACTTCGCGCTAACCCCAGGCCACCTGATCCCGCCGCTTTGGTATTTCAAACTGCCGTCAACACTCCGGCAGTGGCTAGAGATCCCGCTGCTGGGCAACGCGCTGCTACAGCTGCTGCTGTTGCTGCTGGGCAGCCTGATCTACGCCAGCTTGTTGGTGACCATTGTCACCCGCTTTCTTGAAACCTGCCGCCGCGCACCCGTACGAGGGCGCGGCTGGCTCCGCGTCGGGCTCTGCAGCGCCATACCCCTGCTCAATTACGTCACAGGGGTGTTCATTGACGACGTTGTCAACACCACCGGCTGGACCCTGGCGGTCAGCAGCACAGTGTTGCTGTGCCTGTCGTTTGTGAGCATCAGCTATGGGTTGTTTCTTCTTTGTGAACAACTTGGACTCAGCCTGAGCAGCCAAGTCGCGCGCTGGAGTGGCCGGCGCTCCGATCTGGAGCTGCGCCGCATTTCCAGCCTGCTGATGCCGCTGAGCCGGGCCCTTGGCGGGGTGCTGTCTCTAGCTGCCATCTACACCCTGCTGATCGTGCTTGGCCTACCCAGTTCGACAGTGCTGGCGTTCTCAGCGGTGCCCGGTCTGGCGATCGGTCTTGGAGCATCAAAGCTGCTGGGCAATTTGTTTGCCGGGCTGTCGCTCCAGGCTGATCGTCCACTGCGGGTGGGCGAGTTCTGCCAGATCGGCCCGCATCTGGGATACATCCAAAGCATCGGACTGCGCTCACTGGAGCTGCAGACCAGCGACGGCCTGGTCACGATTCCCAACAGCGTTGTCGATGAACAGACGATTGTCAATTATTCACCGCGCAGCTCGGATCATGTCTCACAACCGCAGCAGTCGCTGAACCTGCGGGTCCCATTGCAGCAGGTCTTGAATGAAACACAGCTGCAGGATCTGCTGCATCTGATCCGCAAGGATCTGATCAACAGCGGGGATCTGATCCAACCGACCTGCGTGCTCGACTCCAACAACACGGCGCAGCAACTGCTGATCTGTGATGGTCTGATCGAGCAAGGCAACTGGCCCCGCCTGCGCGCGTTGCGCGAGCGCATCATGATCCGCATCGCGCAGCGAATCACCCAGGTCTGCAAGTCTGAATTTTTGATCTCTGTTGCCTCAGACACCGCTCCGGCTCTGCTGCGCACCATTCCTGAGCTCGTTGAGAGGGTGATCGAACAGGCACCACAGTTCCAATTCCGGGCGAGTCGCGTCTGGGAAATCTCCAACGACAGCCTGCAAGTGCAGATTTCATTTGTCTCAAGCCATGACTCTGACATCGCATTTAAAGATGCTGTCAGTGACATGAACGCGAATCTGTTGGCCGCACTAGCCAACGCGGGCATCGCCGTTTCGCAGCCCACCCGCATGCAGCTGCAGCGCCGCATCGACGATGCAAAGAGCGACTGATCAGCATCGCTTGGGCCGGGCATCAGCAACGTCTCTGGACATCAAGCCCCAACCCCCATGAGGGTTTTCTACATTTCGCGCCACTTCGCTTCTGACGTGGCCCGATGACCCTGTCCTGGCTGGGGACCGTCTGGCTGATTCCGTTGTACCCCTTGCTGGGTGCAGCCTTCAGCCTGCTGTGGTCTCCCGGATTAATCAAGCGCACCGGCCCCAGGCCCAGCGGTTACATCAACCTGCTGCTGGTCACGATTGCCTTCGGACACAGCCTGCTGGCCCTGATCAGCCTGCACAACAACTCGGCTGCCGGCGCAGCAGCGATCTACGCCCCACCCACCTTTACGTGGACATGGGTCAACACTGCCGGACTGCGCATCGGCTTTGACGGTCTGGTGAGCGAGCCGGCCCTGATCGCCATGACGGTGATCACCGGTTTGCACGTGCTGGTGCAGATCTTCTCGATCGGCTACCTCGAAATGGACTGGGGCTGGCCGCGTTTCTTCGGTGCCCTGAGCTTCTTCGAGTCAGGCCTATGCGGCCTGGTGCTGACCGATTCGGTCTTTTTCAGCTATGTGCTGCTGGAGCTGCTGACGGTTGGCACGTACGTGGTGGTGGGCACCTGGTACAACCAGCCTCTGGTGGTCAAAGGTGCGCGCGACGCCTTTTTGACCAAGCGCATCGGCGACATCGTGCTGCTGGCTGGGGTGATTGCCCTGCTACCGGTCACCGGTACCTGGAACTTCCACGGCCTGCAAGGTTGGGCTGCCGATCTGGCCAACAACGGCCAAGCCCTGCCGGTGGGCTTTCAGTTGATTGTGTTGGCGCTGATCGCCGGGCCCATGGGCAAGTGCGCCCAGATTCCGCTGCACCTGTGGCTCGATGAGGCCATGGAAAGCCCATTGCCCTCGACGGTGCTGCGCAATTCGGTGGTGGTGATCGGCGGAGCCTGGGTCCTGCTGCGTCTGGAACCGTTGATCGAGCTCAGTCCCCTGGCCCAGAGCGTGCTGGTGATTGTGGGAGGCACCACCGCGTTGGTTGCCTCGCTGATCGCCCTGGGGCAGATCGACGTCAAACGAGCCATGAGCTTTTTGGTCAGCAGCTGGCTCGGCCTGTTGTTCGTGGCCGTTGGTCTTGGCGGCATCAACGTCGCCGACCATTTAATGCTCGTCTACCCCCTGCCCATGGCGGTGATGCTGATGGCCGTCGGCACCATCGTGATCGGCAATGTCACCCAGGACCTGACCCAGCTCGGGGGTCTTTGGAGCCGCCGCCCCCTGGTGGGTCTGGCCTTTTTGAGCGGTGCCGCCGGTTTGATGGCCCTACCGCCCTTTGGCGGGTTCGCCGCTTTGCGCGAACTGCTCGAACTGTCAGCCGGCAGCGATGTGCCCGCCCTGCTGATGGGCCTTGTGCTGATCACCAATGCACTGATCAGCGCCTCGCTGATGCGGGTGTTCGGCCTGATCTGGGGCGGTGTGCCCAAGGCCTTCACCGTGCGTTCACCCGAGGTCTTGTGGCTCATGGTGCTACCGACCCTGGTGTTGATGGGCTTCGTGCTGCACATCCCCCAGCTGCTGGTGCGGTTGGGCATCTATCAGCTCAGCCCGGTGCCGGGCTGGGGACCATTGGCCATTCCGCTGCTGGCTTCGACCCTGGTGGGCGCAGGCAGTTCGCTGTTCTTCTACCTGCGGCCTCACCCTCTGGCCGAACTGCCCTCAGGCCTGGGCGGCATCCAGCACTGGCTGGCTGAAGACATGCACACCGAGAGCTTCTATCACCGCACGGTGGTGGCGTTGGTGGTGGGCCTGGCCCGTTTCAGCGCCTGGAGCGACAAGGTGC
>CAYFMB010000071.1:0-8378 GCA_964344095.1 uncultured Klebsiella sp. | reverse complement strand
TGGTGCCTGGTCTGCTGGGTGAGGTGTGCTGCCCCACCTTGCTGTTGGTGGGAAGTCACGATCTCGATGTGCTCGAGCTCAACACCTGGGCGGCAGCTCAGCTGCGCGGTGTGCATGAACTGCGGGTGGTGCCTGGCGCGAGCCATCTGTTCAGCGAGCAGGGAACTCTGGCTCTGGTCAGCCAATGGGCTTGCCAATGGTTTTTGCAGCATCTGCTGCCTTGAGGGACGTCACTCAGCCTGCGGCGTCGCTGCGGGTGTCCTTCAGCGATTGCGCCGCAGTGCGCGGGTCTGGCGCCACGGTGATGTTGTGATCGATAGGTTGTTTGCAGACAGCGATTGTGTTGCAAGGGGAAGACCTGTTGGCTGGCGTTGAGCAATGGCGTTCGTTGCCTCGCGCTGAAATCGTTCGCCGCTGCGGTTATGTGAGCGTGAACGAGACTGGGGCCGAGCGGCTCAATTACACCGCTTTCTACGAAGCTCTGCTTGAGGCCAAAGGCGTGCATCTTGGCAATGGTCGTGGTCATCGCCTGCAGGGGCGCTCAGGCCGTTCGCTGCCGTTTCACACCAAGGTTCAGTTCAATGGCAATTTGATGGTCGGTCGGGCTTATATGGATCTGCTCGATGCCAAGCCGGGCGATCATTTCGTGATTCGTCTGGGCCGACAGGCCATTCGTCTGTTGCCTCTGGAGGCAGATTCCAGCTCGCAGGGTCAGGAAACCGAGGGTTGAACCCCGGCGCCGCACGATCCCGACATTTGTCGCTTGAGGGGGGCCGGTGCGGCTGGATAAACCAGATGCAGAGCCATCCACATCGATGAACAAGCTTCTTTCTGGTCTGGCAGCTGCCGTCACCCTGTTGGCGCCCTTGCCATCTCTGGGGGGTGGCACGACGCCCCACAGTTCACACACGGGACTGCAGGCTCGTGAGCGGCTGGCGCTGGCCCTGCAGCGTCAGGCCCAGCATCAACGCGCCCTGGCATTGGGAGATCCCAGCCGCAGCCCCTACTTTCGCAGCCGTGGTCCCGTGGGCCAGTCGGGGTCACGCCATGACGAGCATGCTTGGTATGCCGAGCTGATCTCCCGGGGTTGATTCAGCCATCGATGGACGCGCGTTGGGCCGACCAGCCGTTGTCCTGCAGGGGCGTCAGCCGCGCCGGTGCAGCGATGGCTCCGCCCCGGCCTGTGTCGTCGGGGTTGTCATGCCATAGCTGCTGTGCACTGGAACCTGTCACGGTCAACGACCACAGCAACAGCAGCGAAGCCAGGGTCATGACAACAAGCCGGTTCCCTGTCGTAGACCGCTGCGACGCCCCCAGTGCCAGGCCGCTGCGCAACTGCGGCACGATGGGCGCACTGTTGCCGAACGTGAGCGTTGACGCCAACCCTGTCGCAACGTCTCGATCGAGCCCTGGCTCGCATCGGCACCAATCTGTTGATACCGCCTCTGCTGCTGCTGCTCGCCTGGGGCCAGGAGCTTCTGGATCAGTTGCTGTTTGGCGGGCGATGGAATCTGCCCATGATTCCCGGTGGCTCCTTGCTGGGTGTGTTCACGGCACCCTTTAGTCACAGTGGTTTCGGTCACCTCTTGGCCAACAGCCTTGTCTTTCTGCCCCTGTCATGGCTGGTGCTGCTCAAGGGGCGCCGTGACTATGGGGTCGTCTGGCTGTGTGTGTACGTCACGGCCGTACCGGTCTGGCTGTTCTGGCCCCGTGCCAGTCATGGCCTCTCGGGAGTGGTCTACGGCCTGCTGGGCTATCTGCTGCTGATTGGCTGGCTGGAGAAGCGACCCCTATCGCTGCTGTTGTCGCTGCTCTGTCTGATCGTCTACGGCGGGGTGCTGCCCAGCCTGGTGCCGATCTTCACCCCTGCCGGTGTCAGCTGGATCTCCCATGCCAGTGGTTTTGCAGGTGGCTTGCTGGCAGCGCGGCTGATGCGGCGTTGATGATTGCGGCATTGACGCCTGCAGACCGTGCGCGTCTCAGCCTCTGGTCACACTGTCGTTCTTCCAGATCTGCTCCAGCCGGGCACGGGCAGCGGTGATTGATTCCGGCCTGGTGGCTTGGATCCGGCGTCTGAACAGCGCCGTGATCTGCCAGACCTTGACGAGAGCGGCCAGGGCAAAGACGGCCCAGGGCACCAGCAGCCAGGCGGGATGATCCATGTCCCGAGCCTATCGGCCTAAGCGGCTGATGGTGTTGTGATCAAGGCGATCGCGTCAGCGCGTGGCTGTCCAGTCTTCGAACCAGCCACGGCGCCACAGGAATAAGGTCTGCAGACTACCGATTGTCATCATCATGGCCATAATCAGACCGTATCCGTGACGCCATTCCAGTTCGGGCATATTTTTAAAATTCATGCCATAAACTCCGGCGATGAATGTCATTGGCGCAAAAATGCTGGTGAGAATCGTCAGTGTTTTCATCACCTGATTCATGCGGTTGCTGACGCTTGCTGCATAAGCCTGGGTGATTGAGTCACATTGCGTACGCAGCAATTCCATGTGCTGGAATAATAAATCGACCAGTTCCAGCATCTCCAGAAATCCACTTTGTGCCTCGGGTCCGATCAGCTTCTGCCCCTGACGCAACATCACTCGGATCTGGTGGCGCAGTGGATAGATCTGGGAGCGGATTGTTCTGAGGTTGGTGCGGTGCTGAAAGGTCAGATTTAAGATTTTCGGTCGTGGCTTGTGCAGGGACTCGCTCTCGAGATCGTCCAGGCGGTCGGAGATGTGCTCGAGCATCGGGAATATCTCGTCGAGCACGCAATCGATCAGGTAATGCAGAACGTCATCGAGATCCCTCTGATTCAGTTCGTTTTCATGGTCTGCAAGCCATGCTGTCAGGTCGTCAAAATGTGAGCAATCAAGGCTTTCATCAAAGCTGATCAGAATGCCTGGCAGCAACAGCAATCCGAGCTGTGTGCTGATCAAATGTGTGTCATCGTGCTCAAACCCCAAGCGATGCAAGACCACCAGCATCGCTCCTTCGAGGTTGGCGAGTCGTGGATGCTGGGGCAGGTCCAGCATCAAGGGAAGCAAGGGTTCCGGGATCTTCAGCGATGCCAGCATCCTGCGGATTGCCGCGGGGTTCTCAAGCCCATTGATGCGCAGCCACATTGGCACGCCCTGTCTGGACAGGGCTGCCAATTGGGACGGTTGGCTCAGGACCAAGACCTGAGGGCCGCTTGTGTGGAACACGACCACCGAGTAGTTGCTCTCTTTTGGACCTCTTTTGTTGCAATGGGCAAGGGGTAAGGCCGCCGGCCGTTCATCAAGCAGCCGAGGTCTCAGTACATCGGGGGACGAATGCAGCAAGGCTCAAGCGGCGAGCAGGGTGCGGCTAGCAGCTTGCCGCTAACCAATGCTGACGACCTGCGTGGCTGCGAGCAACCCTGTTGTCAAAGCTTCATCATTCTGATCAGAGCCTGGACCTCGCGGCTCGCCGAGATGCAGAGCTGTTGCGTCGGTTTGCCGATGCAACACATGGAACAAACTTCAGGTTTGTGCGGCTCCAAGATGTTGCGGAATGCATCTGTTGGCTTGCCTCGCATCCATTGGCCTTGCGAGGTGTCATACGCCTGATTTCATTGCCAGTCGATCATGTCAGCTGCCGTCATCATGCCGAGAGCGATCGGAGCGGCGGCAGCAGCAGATCAGTGCCGTCCTGGGTGCATGGAGCTGCAGGATGGATGGGTTCGGCATCGATCGGACACCCTTCACGTGCGCAGGCACAGTTTGGCGGCAAGACGCTGATCCTAGCTATCGAGTCACCTGCGCTGATCACGGCTTTGGTGATCATGCTGAGGCACGAGATTCGCCAAAGTCTGTTCAAGGAGGACAGCAGTCATGGTCAAAGTCAGGGCGTCTGATCGGGTTGGCACCATCGTCTGTAACCACCCCAGTACGTCTCGCCTGTTTGATGAACTCAGGATCGACTATTGCTGTGGGGGCCAGCGGTCTCTGGCCGAAGCCTGTGCGCAGCAGCATCTCGATCTCAACGCCACGCTGGCTGCGCTGCAGCATCTGACCTCTCCATCGCTCGAGGGTGATGCCCCACGTCCCGCTGATCTGTCATTGACTGAACTGACCCATCACATCGAAACCAGTCATCACGCCTACCTGCTGCAGGAGTTGCCTCGGCTTCAGGCCCTGGCCGCCAAGGTTGCCCGTGTGCATGGCGATCGCGATCAGCGACTTGTGGAGCTCAGGACCTTGATTGACGCCCTGGCCGCTGATCTGCAAAGTCATCTGCGGCAGGAGGAGACGCAGTTGTTTCCCTGGATCCGACGCCTTGATGCTGCAGACGGTGCGCCCAGTGATGACCCATCAGGCTCGGCTGCCGTAGCCATGCTGCAGATGGATCGTGAGCACACCAACGCTGCCGCTCAGCTCTGTCGCCTACGCGCCCTGAGCGATCAATTCACTTGCCCGGATTGGGGCTGCAGCAGCTATCGGGAGCTGATGGAAGCTCTGAGGCACTTCGAGGCCGATCTGCACCAGCATGTTCATCAAGAAAACAACGTGCTGTTCCCGAGAGCGATGGCGCTTCGCTCAAGGCACGGCGTTGCCCACTGAACTGGAAGCACTGCAACCGCCCAGCTCACTGCTCCGGGACGATCGACCACAGCCTGCGGCATCGCTGCCGCTGCGGGTTTCGCTGGCGCGCGCCATGAGTACAACTCGACTCGATGCTGCCCACCGTCCATGCCTGTGCATCTGTTGGTTGCCGTTGATGGCAGTGCCATCGCCGAGTCGGCCGTTGAGACCGCCCTGTCCATGGCGCGCAGGCTCGGTGCTCGCTTGACCGTTTTCTATGCCATGGCCACGGCGGGTGCCTATTCGCTCTCGACCTTGCCACCGTTTGTGGATCGGCAGCAGATCCGCAGCCAGACGTTGCTCGAGATTCATCAGCTGATCGCTGAGCAGGCCCAGCGGTATCTCGAATCCCTCGTGCTGCAGCGACAACCTTCTGCTGATGACCTTGATGCCGTGGCGATGGACTGGGAGTGCCGCGAAAGCGACAAGCCCTGGCAAGCGATTCTTGATGCTGCCTCGCGCTTGGGCTGCGATCTCATTGTGATGGCCTCACATGGTCGTCATGGGCTTGAGGCTGTGTTGCTGGGCAGTGAGACCCAGAAGGTTGTCACGCACAGCACCGTCCCTGTGCTGGTGGTGCCGCCGCCGAGTCAGCACCAGGTCAGTCGCGTTGAGCCCAGCGATCTGGGCGCAACGGCTGCGGCTTGATCGCCACCTCGCAACGGCAGCCGGCCTGGGTGTGTGGATCGTGTCAACCCATGGAGGCGATTCAGGTTTCGATCGTCTGCACCCCTGATCTGATTTGCAGGCAAGAAACGGCAACAGAGCGGTTCTGGTTTGACCTGCAGTTGCTTCAGCGCAGAGATCACTCATAGCGTTGCTTTCGTGAGCTGCAGGATGCGCGCAAAGGCTACGGCATAGAGACTGAGCAACATGCCATTGAAGATCAGGACGGTGATACGTCCTGTTCGGCTGACGCCGGTGATGGTGGGTTTGCCTTTGTTGATCAGGGTGTTGATGGTCGAATGGAAATAGTCAAAGCGGCTGATGGCGGATTCATTGTCAATGTCGCTGAGCTGGACGACGCTGCCTGGTTGCTGCGTTTGAACCCAGTCCAGGCGGTGAAAGATCCATCCCCAGGTGATGACAAAGAACGGAAGATAGATCACAATCTGCCCAAGCAGCACTCCGGGTTGAACGAGTGAAGGCTGGAAGATCAGGCCATTGATGATCAGAAACTCGATCATCAATCGTGTGCAGAACCATAGGCCTGGTCCATCAAAGGACCAGCGTGGCAAGCGACGCCCCTGTGCAATGGCCATGGCCATGGTGAGAAGCCAGACGGCTCCAATCGCCATGATCAATGGATGAATGTGATCACTGATCAGGCGTGTTGCTGCGGCCAGCAGGCTGTGGGACGTCTGGAGAGCGTGGTCGCTGCCGACGGATCGCCGCAGCATTTCGGCGTTGAAACTGGACAGTGCATAGAGGACCACGAACACGGCGAGTTCCTTGTGCTGACCCTGGCGTGTTGCAGTGGCGACTTCCATCGGACGCGATGGTGATGGATGCCCTGCAGGTTGCCATGGTTCTCGCTGCAGTGCTGGCCGTGCGACAGCACACCGCACAGGCGCGGATCAGCGCAGGTTCTGCTCTGCTCGGCTGCGAGCAGGAAGCACGCTCATGATGAGGAGTCCTTGATCTTGCCTGTCACATCGGCCATCGGTTTCTCGGCGCTGCCCCAGTTGCCAGGGGGCAGCAACGGCGAGGCTCCCTGGGCAGGCCTGGTGGAGGTGCCGGCACTGAAGGCACGGTTGGTCCATTCGAGCAATAACGGGGCGAGCACGCCTCCGTTGGCGGCTTTGCCGGGTCGGAGATTGAAGTGATCGCCGCCCTTCACCAACACCAGCTGATGGCCGCGGGCCGCGGCGACGGCAAACGGCGCGACCGCCTCGGGATCGGGGGGCACCACCCAGTCATTGGTGCCGCTCACCAGCAGGATGCGGCCGCTCATGCGCTGGCCGGAACCGCGAGGAAACAGCAGTGACAGCGGCGGACTGACCGCGGCAACAGCGATCACGCGGGGGTCAGCGATTGCCGCTTGATTCACACCTCGGATCCAGCTGCACTGCAGCGTCCAACTGAGGTTGCGGTCAGGGTCATCGACGTTGTCGCAGCGCTTGAGCAGGGCGCTGTCTTCGGGCCTCACGCCCGCCACCTGCAGGGCTGTGGTCGCTCCCCAGGAATGGCCGATCACGACCACGCGTGAGGCATCCACGCCGCTGACGCCAGTGAGCTGGTTCTGTGCGACCGCATCGTTGATGGCTTTGAGATCGAGGGCGCGCAGTCCGAGTTCGGCTGCGCTGGGGGGCGGCGCCTGGCCTGTGAGCACTTCTTGCTGCTGGCTGTTGTCACTGCCGGGATGGCGCGGCAACACCACGGTGTAGCCCTGGTTCGCCAACACCCGTCCCCAACCCTCAAAGTTGAGGGGGGAGTCCCAGAGGCCATGGGAGATCAGCACGAGCCGGCCGTTGCCGCCGGTCGCGGGCTGGATCACTTCAAGCTGAAGCGGCTCGGAGCGATGCCGCACAGGGAGCTGTTGCTGGCTGATCTGCAGCGGGACATCCAGGTTCGGCGCTGCGGCGGGTGGGGCTGCCGGCACAGTCGCCATCAGGCGGTCCGCCTGGCGGTGATGACGCAGCATGCGGGTCAGGATGAACTGAGCCCGACCCAGATCAAGCCGCACCCGCTCACCGGGAATCGCCTGCATCAACTGCAGCAGGGTGGGTTCGCCGTTTGGCGATGCAGCGCTGGCGTGGTCGAGAGCCTGTTTCAGGGTTTCGCCGCTGAGATCCGCCGATCGACCCTCCACGCTGCCCAGGGAAGACACAAACAGCAGGGTTTGCTCCAACAGGGGGGAACCAACGGCGACATCGGCGAGTTGCCTGATGCTGGCGGGCAGCGGCTGATTGAACAGTTTCACCAGCTTGCGGCCCAGGGCTCCCTCGCTGGCCCGGTCGAGCTCAGCCAGATCGCTGTTGCCGCTGATCAGCGCCTCTGCACTGCTCAGTTCCTTGAGGTTCAACCTGATGCTGTCCTGCAGCAGTGGCAGTTCCACCACCACCTCTTCGAGGGCCCGAGCGGGCATCTGCAGCACCAGACAGCTTGCGGCCGCCAGCAGGCCATGGCGCCAGAACCGAAACGGCATCAGGTGCAATCAGGCAAATCAGCATCGCAACCTAATCGGCTTCGACGCTCGCGACGAGCTGGTTGTTCTGATTGGCAGGACGCCACCATCGGCCTCCTCACTGACTTCTTGACAGGCCTGAGCATTCCCCTCCAGAGCGGACTGCGCTGATCACAGCGGTGCCGAGATGATTGGCTTCGAGTTGTACGGGAACAGGACCTCTCTGCGACCTCCAGCGGCGCAAAAAGCGCGTACATTGAAGTTGAGGGGAGGGCGGGAGCCACCCCGATCCCTCACCCCCCAAAAGAGTCCGGCCAGGGATCACCCGTGCCGGTGCGCACAGCGGAGGTGCGATTGAACGGTCCAGTCATCTCGATGGCGCGGCGAGAACGCCATCCCGTAGCCGCAGAGAGCCATACGCCACGTCTGATCCCCGCATGTTGAACCTCAGGGCTGCATAACCCGAGACGGGATCACAACCGAGAAGGTCAAGCTCCGAGCATCTCTTCTCCCAGACGTGATCTCCTTCCTTGCCTGTCAGGCCCGAGACAGGCCATGCGTCAGACAACAGACACCCGATCCGATCGAGCTCCACATGCCAAGGCGGTGATCGGCAACCGGTGCTAAGGCGCCCGATCCGGGGCGCCTTTTTG
>CAYFMB010000070.1:0-8440 GCA_964344095.1 uncultured Klebsiella sp. | reverse complement strand
TGAGTGCTGAGGAGTCGGCCCAGCAGGTCAAGCTGCGCTGGCGGCGCCTGGCCGAGGTCGAGCTTGCGGCGGCCGCTACCGATCTGCAGCTGCTGTCAGAGACCGACCTTGAGCTGGTGCTGCAGGAGCTTGAGAGCCTGCGGCCGGCTGTGGCGATCATCGACAGCATTCAGGCCCTGCACGACGGCGAGCTCAGCAGCGCGCCGGGGTCGGTGGCTCAGGTGCGTGAGTGCGCCGCCGCCCTGGCTCGCATTGCCAAGAAGCAGGACACGGCCCTTGTGCTGGTGGGCCATGTCACCAAGGAGGGCATGCTCGCCGGCCCCAAGGTGCTCGAGCACCTGGTCGATGCGGTGCTCACCTTTGAGGGCGATCGCTTCGCCAGCCATCGTCTGCTGCGGGCGGTGAAGAACCGCTTCGGCGCCACCCATGAGCTGGGGGTGTTTGAGATGCGGGACCGCGGCCTGGCTGAGGTCAGCAATCCCAGTGAACTGTTTCTGGGGGGCGAAGAACCCAGCAGCGGTACCGCCACGATCGTGGCCTGTGAAGGCACGCGGCCGCTGGTGATCGAGCTGCAGGCCCTGGTGAGCACCACCAGCTATGCCAGCCCGCGCCGCAGTGCCACCGGCATTGCCGTGAACCGGTTGCATCAGATCCTGGCGGTGCTCGAGAAGCACTTGGGCCTGCCCCTGTCGCGCTTTGACTGCTACCTGGCCGTGGCAGGCGGCCTGGAGGTCGAAGAGCCCGCCACAGATCTGGGTGTGGCCGCGGCGGTCGTGGCCAGTTACCGCGACCTGACGTTGCCGCCGGGCACCGTGCTGATCGGTGAGCTCGGCTTGGGTGGTCAGCTGCGGCCCGTCAGTCAGCTCGAGCTGCGCCTCGGCGAGGCGACGCGCCTCGGTTTCACGCGGGCGGTGGTACCACGCGGCAGCGGCCTGGGGCCAGTGGCCGCTGGTCTGGGCTTACAGCTGCTCGAAGCGGGCACCATTGCCGAGGCTCTGGTCGCTGCTCTCGGCGTGAATCCGGCTGCTGAGACTTAACGCTGTGCAGGGCAGCGCTTCAGAAGTACACGTCGACGCTGCCACGCCCACTGGTCTTGAGCCAGTTCTGAGCCTCGATGTAATTGTTGGGCGCCAGCCGGATCGCTTTGCTCCAGAACTCGGCGGCCGAGTCGTATTGGCGATCCGCCTCGTCGGCATCGCCGCGCTCCTCAGCCAGTGCACCCAGGTGGTGATGAATGACCGCCATGTTGTTGAGCGCCTGCGGCATCTTGGCGTTCAAATCGAGCGCCTGGCCGTAGAAGTCAAGGGCCTTGCTGTGTTCACCGTTGGACGCAAACACCAGCGCCATGTTGTAAAGAATGAATGCCTTGTCGTTCGGATCGTCTTCGAGTTTGAGCGCTTCTTCGTAGTTCTCCAGCGCTTCGGCGTACTCACCATCGGCCTGGGCGCTCATGCCGTCGCGGTAATAGGCGAACGCCTCCTTGGCTCGCCGATTGGTGGGCAGCACCTTGAGGATCAGGTCGGCCATGACCGTGAAGCTCTTGTCGATGAAGTTGTCGTTGCGCTGGGAGCGGGGCACAGGGTCTGGCGCGGCAGCGGCGCGGTCCACGGTCAGCCCATCTTGCCGTCTGTCGCGCGCGGGATGCCGCGCCTGGCGTGCCAGCGCTCGTTGACAGGCTGGATCCGTGGCCGGCAACTCCACCTAGCCTTGGCCCCGCTGGCAACCGGCCATGGCCACCCTGTTGCTCGAGATCGAGGGCATGAAGTGCGGAGGCTGTGTACGGGCCGTCGAGCAGAAGTTGCTGGAGCAGCACGGCGTCAGCGCTGCCAGCGTCAACCTCCTCAGTCGCACCGCCTGGATTGACCTGGCAGTGCCTGCCGAGCAGGTCCTGCCGGGACTTGTCAGTGCGCTCTCAGCATTGGGGTTTGCGGCGCAGCCCCGCTCCAGCGGCGACGATCTGCTCACGCGCCAGAGGCGCCAGCAGGAGCGCAGCTGGTGGCAGCAGTGGCGTCAATTGGTTGTGGCCCTGGCGCTGGTGCTGGTCTCGAGCCTGGCGCATCTCGCCATGTTTGGTCAGCTGCCCTGGACTGGCCCAGGCGATCTCCTGGCCCGCGATTGGTTTCATGCCCTGGTGGCCACCGTTGCCTTGCTCGGACCAGGCCGCCCGATCGTGATCAACGGTGCCCGTGGCTTGTTGCATGGGGCACCTGGCATGGATTCGCTGGTGGGCGTCGGCCTGGTCAGCGCTTATGGAGCCAGCGTTGTCGGTCTGTTGTGGCCTCAGAGCGGTTGGCCCTGCTTTTTCAACGAACCGGTGATGTTGCTGGGGTTTGTGCTGAGTGGGCGTTTCCTCGAGGAGCGGGCTCGCTACCGCACCGGCTGGGCCCTGGAGCAGCTAGCTCAGCTGCAGCCGGAAACGGCTCAGCTGTTGGTGGCCCCCGGAGTCACCCGTCCCCTGCGGGTCGGGGCCTTGCGGCCTGGCGATCGCATTGTGCTGGCGCCCGGTGATCGGGTTCCGGTCGATGCTGTTGTGCTTCAGGGGTCGGGCAGTGTCGATGTCTCGGCGCTCACAGGCGAACCGCTGCCCATTGATGCCGGCGTTGGGGTTGAGCTGGCCGCTGGCAGCCTCAATTTGGCTGCTGTGCTCGAGCTCGAGGTGCTGCGCAGTGGCAGAGACAGTGCCGTGGCTCGCATCATGGCTCTGGTCGAGCGGGCCCAGGCTCGCAAGGCGCCCATCCAGGGCCTTGCCGATCGGGTGGCCGGCCGTTTCAGTTTGGTGGTAATGGCGCTGGCGGCGGCCACCTTTCTGTTCTGGTGGCGGTGGGGCTGGCGCCTCTGGCCCCAGGTGCTTCAGTCAGCTCATGGGGCCATGGATCACGCCAGCCACGGCATGCTCGGTCAGCATGCGACGACACCGTTAGCCCTGGCCCTGCAGCTGGCCATTGCCGTGCTGGTTGTGGCCTGTCCCTGCGCCTTAGGACTGGCCACGCCCACGGCCATCACGGTGGGGTCGGGTCTGGCGGCACGCCGCGGGCTGCTCTTTCGCGGCGGCGATGCCATTGAAATGGCCGCACGGCTTCGCACCGTGCTGTTCGATAAGACCGGCACCCTCAGCGTGGGCCGGCCCCTGGTCACGGCCGTGGTGCCTCTGCAGGCCAACGGCGAGCCCCAGGTTTCCGATGTGGCGGCGGCCGATGCAGCGGCGGCTGATGCGCTGCTGGCCCTCGCCGCAGCGGTTGAATCTCAGAGCCGCCATCCTCTGGCCCATGCACTGCAGCAGGAAGTCCTGCGCCGTGGCCTCACCTTGCCCGCCAGCAGCTCAGCCGAGGCGATCGCCGGCGATGGGGTGCAGGCGCTGATTGACGGTCAGCGTGTCCGCGTCGGCCGCCTGGCCTGGCTGGCCCAGCAGGGCGTCGCTGTTACAGCCCCCGCCGAGGCCCGGGCCGGTCAGCTGAGCGCCAGCGGTGGTTCGCTGCTGGCGGTGGCGCGTGAGCGCCATCTGCTGGGCTTGGTGCTGGTGGCGGATCAACCCCGCGGCGATGCGGCTGCCACCCTGGCGCAGTTGCGCGCCATGGGCCTCACGTTGGGCCTGCTCAGTGGCGATGCCGCCGCTGCGGTGCAGCAGCTGGGGACCTCCGTCGGTCTGCAGGCTTCAGAATTGGCCTGGGAGCTGCGACCCGAAGCCAAGCTCAGGGCCCTCGAGCTGCGCCGCAGCGCTGGCCCAGTCGCCATGGTGGGCGACGGCATCAACGATGCTCCGGCCCTGGCCGCTGCCGATCTGGGCGTCGCCATCGGCACCGGCACGCAGGTGGCCCAGGACACGGCTGATCTGGTGGTGCTGGGGGATCGCCTCAGCGGGGTGGTTGAGGCGATCAGCCTGGCGCGGGCCACCCTGGCCAAGGTCCGCCAGAACTTGGCCTGGGCTTTTGGGTACAACCTGATCGTGATTCCGATTGCTGCCGGGGTGCTGCTGCCGGCGTTCGGCCTGTTGCTGACCCCTCCGCTGGCAGCGCTGTTGATGGCCCTCAGCTCGATCACCGTGGTGCTCAATGCGCTGCTGCTGCACGATGGCCGGTTCGTTGACACGTGAGTTCGTGGCGCCTCTGGGTCGTTTTGTGGTGCTCGAGGGCATCGACGGCTGCGGCAAGTCGACCCAGCTGCAGGCCCTAGCTGCCTGGTTGCCCGGTTCGGGGCTGATGCCCGCCGGCGCCGAGCTGGTGCTGACGCGCGAACCCGGCGGCACCGATCTGGGACAAGCCCTGCGCGAGCTGCTGCTGCATCCACCGGCGGCGGCGGCGCCCCATGCCAGTGCTGAGCTGCTGCTTTATGCGGCTGATCGGGCGCAACATGTGGAGCAGGTGATCCGCCCGGCGCTGCAGGCCGGCCACTGGGTGCTGAGCGATCGCTTCAGCGGCTCAACCGCCGCTTACCAGGGCTACGGCCGCGGTCTGCCGCTGCCGCTCATCGAGCAGCTCGAGCAGATCGCCACCGCTGGTCTGGTGCCTGATCAGACCCTGTGGCTCGATCTGCCCCTGGCGGTGGCCAGTCAACGCCGCCACAGTCGCCATGGAGCAGCGCCGGCCGATCGCATTGAGGCCGCCGGTGAGGCTTTTCTCGCGCGTGTGCATCAGGGGTTTACGGCGCTGGCGGCCCAGCGCGGCTGGCAGGCCATTGCCGCCGATCAGCCGGTGGAGGTGGTGCTGCAGGCCTGCCAGCAAGCCCTGCAGGTCCTGCGTCCATGAGCAGCACCCTGTTTGCTGATTTGATGGGGCAGGAGCAGGCAGTGGCCCTGCTCAGCGCCTCGCTGCGACTGGGACGTCTGGCTCCGGCTTACCTGCTGGCGGGGCCCCATGGTGTGGGGCGTCGGCTAGCGGCGCTGCGGTTTCTGGAGGGTGTGCTGGCTGGACCCACGGGCGATCCGCTGCAACGCCGGCGGCTTGAGGCTGGCAATCACCCTGACCTGCTGTGGGTGGAGCCCACCTACAGCCACCAAGGGCGTTTGGTGCCCCAGTCACAGGCCAGCGAGGAAGGCCTCAGTCGCCGCTCTCCTCCCCAGCTGCGCCTTGAGCAGGTGCGCGAAATCTCGCGTTTTCTGGCGCGCCGCCCCGTCGAGGCTCGCGGTTGCCTGGTTGTGCTCGAGGGGGCCGAGGCCATGGCCGAAGCAGCCGCCAACGCATTGCTCAAGACCCTTGAGGAGCCTGGCGATGGCTTGCTGCTGTTGATCAGTGCCGCACCTGAGCAGCTGTTGCCGACCATTCGCTCACGCTGTCAGCTGGTTCCCTTCGCCCGCTTGACTCCTGCGGCGATGGCCGCAGTGTTGCAGCGCCAAGGCGGCGCTGACCCCGCCAACCCCGATCAAGCTGAACTGTTGGAGCTGGCCGCAGGATCCCCCGGCGCCTTGTTGGAGCATCGCAGCCAGTGGCAGCAGCTGCCCGAGGGGTTGGTTGCCCAGCTGCAGCAGCTCGCGGCAGACACGCAAGCCCTGCCAGCCGCCGAACCGGTGAGCCTGCTCGCGTTGGCGCGTGAGATCAGCGAAGCCCTTGATGCCGAACAGCAGCTGTGGTTGCTGCAGTGGTGGGAGCTGCGGCTCTGGCGGTGCGGAGCCGGCCGAGCGGTGCTGGACCGGCTCGGCCGGCTCCGCAGCCACCTGCTGGCCTACGTGCAACCGCGTCTGGCCTGGGAGGTCGCCCTGCTCGACCTGGCGGGGCTCGCCTGAGCTAGGCCGGAGTCCGTCGGGCTCAGCTGGCTTTGGCTTGGTCTTGGCGTTCGCGCGCTTCGGCGATCAGGGGGATCAGATCGGCGACCTGGTCTTCGGTGGGCAATTCCAGGCAGTAGCCGGCGCCGTAGACGGTCTTGATGAAGCGCGGTTTGCGTGGATCCGGCTCGAGCTTGGTGCGCAGGTGGCGCACGTGGACGCGAATCGTCTCGATGTCGTCGTCGGGTTCGTAGCCCCAAACCTCTTTGAGGATCAGGGATGGGGCAACGGTCTGGCCGTGGCGCTGCAGCAGGCAGTGCAACAGCTCAAATTCCAGGTGGGTCAGCCGCACTGGGTGGTCGAACCAGATCGCCTCGAAACGCTCGGGAACCAGGGTCAGACAGCCGAAGCTGAGGATCTCGTTGTGCTTGTTCGAGAGCGGGTTGTGCTCGCTGCGGCGCAGCAGCGCCTTGACCCGCACCGTGAGCTCTTCGAGGTCGAAAGGCTTGGTCAGATAGTCGTCAGCGCCTGAGTTGAAGCCGCTGACTTTGTCTTTGGTGCCGCCCAAGGCGGTGATCATCAAGATCGGAATTTTGGCGGTGCGTTCATCGCGGCGCAGGCGTTGACACAGGGTCAGGCCATCGACCTTGGGCAGCATCAGATCCAACAGGATCAGATCGGGATTGACCTGCATGGCCAGGGCCTGACCTTTGATGCCGTCTTCGGCGCTGTGCACGGCAAAGCCACCGTGCTCAAGATGGCCAGCCACGAGCTCGCGCATGTCGCTGTCGTCTTCGATCAGCAGGATGCCGGGCTTCATGGCACTGCAGCGTTGACGGCCATTCTCCCTGGTGGGCCTCGCTTTGGCAGGCCCACCAGGGCTGGTCTTCGCGGGTGCTTTCCGGTGTCAGCGGTGGTGCCTCTGCGCCAAAACCCTGTCGCCAAGGGCTGTTTGTCGCTGCAAATCTCTCCCTGAACGCAGCAGAGACGATTCCGAAAAGCCAAGATCTTCAGGATCTCTTCGGATTGCTCTGTCGCAGTTGCAACAGTGAAAACTCCCCGGGCGGGATTCGAACCTGCGACCAATCGGTTAACAGCCGACCGCTCTACCGCTGAGCTACCGAGGAATGACCCGTTTCCGGGACCGCATGAACTTACCTTTTGGTCCGGCCTTCAGGCAAGGCCCCCCGCATGCTCAGCAGCTGCCGGTGCAGCCCCGCCCCTGCCTGCCAGGGGCCGACGCGGCCAGAACGCATCATTGCGGCGCCGTCGCAGGCGTCCAGTTCTTCGAGGCGGTGCGTGACCCACAGCGCTGCCAGAGGGCGTTCCCGCTGCCGGGTCAGGCGCTGCATCAGGCTGACGATCTCCTGCTGGCTGGTGGGATCCAGCAGGGCTGTTGGTTCGTCCAGCAGCAGCAGGCTGGCGCCGCTGGCCAGGGTCCCGGCGATGGCCAGGCGCTGCTTTTGGCCGCCGCTCAGGGTGTGAATGGGGCGTTCGGCAAACCCGTCGAGTCCAACCATGCCCAGAGCCTGCTCGACCCTCTGGCGGCGTTGGCTTGGGCTCAGGTCTGGTGGAAGCCACAGCTGCAGGTCGCTGCCGCAGCTGGGCAGCAGCAGCTGATGATCGGGATTCTGGAAGACCAGGGCGGGTTGCCCCGGGCAGGCTATGTGGCCACTGCTGGGCTGCAGCAGCCCAGCCAAAACCCGCAGCAGGGTGCTTTTGCCACTGCCGTTGCCGCCCACCAGCATCCACAGGCCGGGGTGAGGAATTGTCAGGCTGCAGCCGTCGAGGGCTGGGCGACTGCCGTTCCAGGCAAAGCGCAGACCCTTGACCTGAAGCAGTGAACCAGCCAGATCAGTTGTCAAAGCTGAAGCCGGGGCGCTTGCCGCCACTGCCCATGGTCGATTTCTCGTACAGCTGCACTGCCACAATTTCGCTGCTCAGCACGGTGACGCGCTTGTGCTCATCCTTTTCGCAGCTGAGCTCCAGCAGCCTGGGGGCGCCGCTCTCCATGCAGCCGCGCACCTGGCCGTAGAGAGATTCGGCGTCGGCGAGCTCCTTGCGCTGCACGGCCACGGGCATGGGGCTCAGCTTGAGGGATAGCTCAACGACGTACATGGGAGCGCAGGCACGGGGATGTGGTCCACTCTGGCGAATCACCGGAGCGAGCCGCGCCTAAGCACTTTTACTCATTTGTCAGCGATTCGCGGTCTCCGCACCACGCAGTGACGGGTTTCACCCCGTACGATTCGCCATGTAACGCTTCATGAAGCCCTCTCATGACGATCGCTGTAGGGCGCGCGCCGCAACGGGGATGGTTCGACGTCCTCGATGACTGGCTCAAGCGCGACCGCTTCGTTTTTGTGGGCTGGTCAGGACTGCTGCTGTTCCCCACCGCCTATCTGGCGCTGGGCGGCTGGCTGACCGGCACCACCTTCGCCACCTCCTGGTACACCCACGGCATTGCCAGCTCCTACCTGGAAGGCTGCAACTTTCTGACTGCAGCGGTGAGCACCCCGGCCGATGCCATGGGTCACTCGCTGCTGCTGCTCTGGGGTCCGGAAGCCCAGGGTGACTTCGTGCGCTGGGTGCAGCTCGGTGGCCTCTGGCCGTTCGTGGCTCTGCACGGTGCCTTCTCCCTGATCGGCTTCATGCTGCGCCAGTTCGAGATTGCTCGTCTGGTCGGCATTCGCCCCTACAACGCCATCGCCTTCTCCGGCCCGATTGCGGTGTTCGTCAGCGTCT
>CAYFMB010000069.1:924-8491 GCA_964344095.1 uncultured Klebsiella sp. | reverse complement strand
GCACATGGCCCATGTGCAGGTTCCCCGACGGGTAGGGGAACATCGACAGGGCATAGAAGGGCTTGCCCGTGGCTTGCGTGGAGCTGCGGGACACGAGTTCTTCGCTCCAGCGGCGCTGCCAGCGCAATTCCAGCTCCTGGGGCTGATAACGCGAGGGGCTGGTGGTGGGCTCGCTCACGGATCAGAGACGGCTCGAAGCCGCCTGCGGCTGAAGCCCAGATGGTGCCACAGGCCCCACCTCACTCGAGCGGACGGATCACGGCGATCGCCTCACGACTGATCAGAATCAGCGGTTGTCCTTCGGCCGCACTCAGGGCGAGATAGCGGAGGTCCTGCCAGCGCAATGTGCCTTCCAGTTCATGGCCGTTGTTGAGCATCAGTCGCACCGCCGTTGCGTGGCGGATCAGGTTCTGAATGTGCCGAACTCCGGGCTGACTCGTATCGAGTGAGGGAGCCCTTCGGTCGAATGCGCTGTTCATAGGATCCGAAGGTCAGCTCAGCAGCCACCCGTTCGTGCTCCATTTCAGCAAATACCAAGGCCTGGGCAATGATTTTCTGATGGTCGACGGCCGCAATGCCGGACCCCAGGACCCCTGCCACCAATTGGACCCCGAACGGATCCGGTTGTTGTGCGACCGCCGTTTCGGCGTCGGCGGGGATGGCGTGATCCTGGCCCTGCCCCCCGGGGGTGATGGCGACGTGCGCATGCGCATCTTCAATGCCGATGGCAGCGAACCTGAGATGTGCGGCAATGGCATCCGCTGCCTGGCCCGCTTTCTTGCCGACAGTGATGGGGAGACCGCTGGCAAGCGCTGGCAGGTCGAGACCCTCGCGGGTCGGATCGTGCCCGAGCTGCTCGCCGACGGCACGATCAAAGTCGATATGGGCGCCCCCTTCCTGGAGCCAGACGCGATCCCGACCACGCTGGAGCCAGGTGAGGCCGATCTGCCCCAGGGCGTGCTGGAGGTGGCAGGCCAACGGCTGGCGGTGGCCGCCGCCGGCATGGGCAATCCCCATGTGGTGATTCCCGTGACCGATGTCGAGGCGATCGACCTGGAGCTGCTCGGTGCGGCCCTGGAGGTGCATCCGGCGTTCCCGGCCAAAACCAACGTCCATTTTGTGCAGGTTTTGGCCCCCGACCATTTGCGCATGCGGGTCTGGGAGCGCGGTGCGGGCCCGACCCTGGCCTGCGGCACCGGTGCCTGCGCCACCTTGGTGGCCTGCCAACGGCTTGGACTCTGCGGCCAGGAGGCTCGCGTGGATCTGCCGGGAGGGCCTCTCACCATCGCCTGGGATGGCGCCGCCTCCAGCTCCGTTTGGATGAGTGGGCCAGCCCAGGCCGTGTTCGACGGCATGGTCACCCCCGAGCTGTGGGGTGAAGAGGACGCTGTGTCTGGCTCTGCCGATGCTGGTGGTGCGGCGGCAGAGACGACCATCGCCGACGCCGTCGCGACCGTTGACTGCGCTACCGCCTGCGTCCATGGCTGCCTGCGCCCCGAGGCCTGTCCCAGTGCCGAGGCACGGGCACGCGCCATGGCTCTGCTGGCGAACAGCTCGCTCGATGAGCTGGTAACCCTGGCCAGCGATTCGCTCGAATCACGCACCCGCGCGCGGTTGACGCGTGGCCTCTGAGCCATCGCTGTACCTGGATGCCTGCGCCACAACACCGTTGCTGGCGCAGGCCCAGCAGGCGATGGCCGAGGCCCAGCGCCTGGCCTGGGCCAACCCGTCGAGCTTGCATGGGTATGGCCTGGCGGCAGCCGAATGGCTCGAACGCTCCCGCTGTGAGCTGGCCGAGGCGCTGGGCACAACCCCGGTATCGCTGCTGTTCTGCTCTGGCGCGACCGAATCGGTGCACCTGGCCCTGCTTGGTGCTGCAGCAACCCTGGAACCGGGGCGTCTGCTGATTTCGGCGGTTGAGCATCCAGCCGTGCTAGCGGCGGCCCGCCAGCTGCAGCAGCGTGGGTGGCAGCTGGCGCTGGTGCCGGTGGACCGCAGCGGCAGCCTTGATCTCGAGCAGCTGCAGCGTCTGCTGGCCCCTCCCACGCGGATGGTCTCGGTCATCTGGGGCCAGAGCGAGGTCGGCACTGTTCAACCGGTCGAAACCATCGGCCAGCTGTGCCGCGACGCCGGCGTCGTGTTTCACACCGACGCGGTGCAACTGGCCCCCCATGCGGCCATCGCTTTTGACGAGCTGCCCATCGATTTGCTGAGCCTCACAGCCCACAAGCTGGGCGGACCTCGTGGCATTGGGGCCTTGCTGGTGCGACCCGGCGTCCAACTCAAGCCCCAGCTGGGCGGTGGCCCCCAGGAGCACGCCCTGCGGGCCGGTACCGAGGCAGTGCCCTTGGTGGCGGGGTTTGCCGCGGCCATGCAGGCGTCGGTTGAAGCTCGGCGCGCGGGGCGAACCGAGGTCCTCCGCCAGCAACGGGATCAGCTGCTCGCCGCCTTGCTGGCGCTGCCCCAGGTGGCGCTGAGCGGCCCCGACCCCAGGGTGCAGCCCCGCCTGCCGCATCACATCAGCTTGTTGGTGCGCGACCGCGCTGGGGCGCCGCTTTCAGGGCGGGCAGTGGTGCGTGCACTCTGGCAATCGGGGATTGCGGCCAGCAGCGGCTCAGCCTGCCGCTCAAGCGGATCGGCGGCTGCTCCCAGTCCCGTACTGCTGGCTTTGGGTCATGACCCTGTGGAGGCCGAAGCTGGCTTGCGGCTGAGCTTGCTCCCCGATCTGGCCGAGGCTGACCTGAACCGCATTGTCGACGCCCTGCGTCTGGCCATCGCCCGCTGCAGCCCGTCAGCGCCGCAGAGACCTGCGTAGGGTCGCACCACATCTGACTGCTGCCCCGATGCTTCCCGCTGATCTGAGCGCCGCTGAGGACCAGACCCGGCAGGCTCTGGCGGCTGCCCTGGCTGCGGATGCAGCCGGCCGCTGGAGCATCGACTGGCGCTTTGAGGGTTTGCGACTGCTGCCGCCGGTGCTGCGTCTGCTGCAACACCAGCTGGAACTGGGGCAGGCGACAACGCTGCTGTTCAGCGATGCCGGCGGAGCTGCCCTGGGCCGGCGCGATGCCCCCGAGCTGGCCGACGCGATTCTTGATTTTCGCCAGCTCCAACAGCGCCAGCAGCAGCAGCCGAGCGACGGGGTGTTGCTGGTGCTGTCCCCCAGTGCTGCCGACTACGAGACGTTTGAAGCCCTGTGCGGAGCCCATCGCGGTGCGGTGGTGATGGTCAACGGACGGCTCGAAGATGCGGCCGTTGGCATTGGCAGCGTGGCGCGCGAACGCCGTCGGGGCTTTGTCGCCACCTGGAAGAGCGCCTATTGGTTGCAGCCGCTCGAGGGAGGCGCTCTGCGTCAGGCCTGCCCCGAACCCTGGCAGCTCTACCGCCAAGATCCCGACGGCTACCGATGGATCACAAGCTTTGAGCAGAAGCCTGATGCGGAGGCGATTGGCGCTGCCCTCAGCGGCGATGGGGGCACGGGTGTGAGCGGCACCTTGCGGGCCGTGGACACCCTGCTCGAGGGACTGCGCAACTGAGACGCCCCCTGGTCTGCCCTGCCCACGCTCCGTACACTGCCGCTCAGCGCAGCTCCAACCATGACCCAAGCTCCACAGGATCGCCCCGCTCGCGTCTGGAGCCTGGTTGATCTTGGCGCGGCCGCTGCGGTTGTGCTGGCGGCTGCCGGCGTGATCTGGAGCCCGAAGCTCAGCACTGCCGTGGCCCAGGCCACCGGCGGCCTCCAGCCCGTCACCGTCTTGGTCGATGTACGCGGGGTGCCGGTGGCTGCGCCCGATGCCCTGCTGGCTTCGGCCCGCAAGGCCGGTCAGCTGTCGATCGTGATTCGCAACCAGCCCCATGGCTCGGTTCAGCTGAAGGATGTCATCCCTCTGCAGCGGCGCCTCGTGGCGGTTCAGCCCAACGGCACCGTGGTGACGGCAGTCGATCCCAACCAACAGACCCTGCCGAGTCTGGACGCCCGCTTTGTGCTGATGGGCCAGGGCCGTAAAACCGGGGGCGGCGTGGTGTTTGGGAACCAAAACCTCAAGATTGGCGCTCCGATTGAGCTCGAAGGCGAATCATTCCGGGTGCAGGGCAGTGTCACTGGTCTGCAGATCGGTGCTTCCTGAGCCCATGCTTGCGCGCCGATCCCGCCTCGCTCTGATCGCGCTGGGTCCAGCGCTGCTTGCCCTCAGTGCCCAGGCCCAGCAATCACACCCTGCCCTGCCGGCCCCGGCTGTGGAGGTGGCCAGTGCCCCCATGCTGGCGATGCCCGCGGCACCCCCGCCGATCGGTCTACCCCAGCTGCAGCAACAGGTCAGCTGTCCTGCCCTGCAACAGCGCATCATCACGATCGTGGGCGCTGAGGCCCCGGTCTGGAGCATCAGCATTGCCGACCCAGCAGGACGGCTCCTGGCCGACATCAACGGCCAAATCCCGCGCATTCCTGCTTCCAACCAGAAGCTGATCAGCACCGCCTTTGCCCTCGACCAGTTGGGCCCCGACTACCGCTTGCGCTCCCAGTTGTGGCGCCTGGCCGACGGCAACTTGCGCCTCACCGGTGAGGGCGACCCCGACCTGGCGCTGCCCCAGTTGCAACGGTTCGCCAAACTGGCGCTGGGCTCGGGCGGTGGCAGCGGCCAACCGGGTTCGGTCGTGCGTCTCCAACTGGCCGAGGAGCCGCCGCAGGCCTGGTGGCCCGCCGGCTGGGACCCCAGCGACCGGTATACCGCCTATGGCGCCCCGATCACCCGTCTGGCGGTCACCAGCAACGCCATTCATGAAGCTGTGATGAACCCACCATCGCGGCTCAAGACCCTGTTGCAACGCTCAGCCAACCAGCAGGGCGGCACCGTCTTGTTGACCCTGGTGCCGGCGCGCCAGCCCCTACCTGCCGATGCGGTGCTGCTGCATGAGGAGCCTTCAGCGCCGATGCACGACCTGTTGAGCCTGGCCAACACAGAAAGTCATAACTTCACCGCCGAAGTGCTGCTGCGTCAGGGTGCGGGCAGTTGGGATCTGGCTGAGGTGAGGCGGCGCGCCACCTTGTGGCTGGCATCCCAGGGGTTGCCGATGCAGGGTGTTCGCATCGCCGATGGCAGCGGTCTTGACCGCGCCAACCGGGTGACAAGCCGCCTGCTGGCTGCCCTGCTGCTGCGCATGGATCAGCATCCCTACGGCCGTGACTATTTGGCGTCCATGGCTGTGGCTGGACGGCGTGGCACCTTGCGCAGGCTGTTTGTCGGGACCCCGCTGCAGGGTCGGTTCTTCGGCAAGACAGGCACCATCAGCGGTGTGCGCTCGATTTCGGGCGTGCTCCAGACCGATGACGGCCCCCGTTATGTGAGTGCCGTCAGCAACGGCGCCGGGGATCCCAACAGCACCATCGGTGCGGTGCTGCGGGACGCCCTCAACACAGGTCTTTGCCCCTGAGCTCCAACCTCAGCTGGCCAGCTGACGCAGTTTGCTGGCCACGCGGGCACGGCGCGATCCGGGCTTCTCTTGGGGAGCAATGGACCCTGCTGAAGCTGCTTGATCAGGGTTCTGGAGTCGCACCAGCTCTCGGCGACCGCCCAGGACCACCTGGCTCAGGTCACGCAGGCGGGTCTCGAGTTCCCCGAGCACCTGCTCGGCATAGTGATTGGCTCCTTCAACAGTGCCCGCGGCCTCCTGACGGCTGCGGGCCACCAGGGCATCGCATTGCTGCTGGGTCTGCTGGCGGAATTGCAGAGCGTCATTTTGGAGCCGTTCGGCTTCGGCTTGAGCCGCCTGTTGCACCCGGATGCCCTCCTGGCGAATCTGCTCCAACTCGCCCATGGCCTGTTGGCGGTTGCGGTCGTGCTGCTCGACCAGCAGACGCTGGCGTTCAGCGGCTTCCTGTTCGAGTTGTTGGCGGCGGCCGGCAAATTGCTGCTCCATCTGAGCCAGGCGGGCCTGATGCTCCTGCTCGGCCTGGGCTGCCTGTTGCCGCGCCTGCAGGATCAGCTGATCACACTGCTGCCTGGCCTGTTCGCGCAGTTCGAGCACTTGACGCTCAGCTTCCTGGCGAATGCCCGAGCTGTTGATCAGTTGTTCTCGCTCGCGGCGTGCGTTCGCCAGGATCTCTTCGGCTTGCTGCCGAGCCTTGGCGATGAAGTCGTCCTTTTGGGCCAGCAGATCCTTGGCCAGGCCCAACTGGGGAGGGATGGCCTCACGCAGGGCGTCAATGACATCGAGGGCATCGCTCTCGTTGACCAGCCGACCGCCGCTGAAGGGAATGCGACTGCCGTCAAGCACGACCTCCTCGAGCTGATCGAGTTGTTCCAGCACGGTGATCTGCGGGTCAGCCATCTGCGGGCTCTTGGGATGACCGATTTAAGAGCCTGCCGAGGTCCTCTGCCACTCCCGCAGGCACCATGTGACGGACATCCCCACCAAAGCGCGCCACCTCCTTGACCACCGAGCTGCTGAGGAAGCTGTGCTGGGTGGCAGTCGCCAAAAAAATGGTCTCGATGTCCGGGGCCAAGCTTTTGTTCGTGTGGGCGATCTGCAGTTCGAACTCGAAGTCGCTGAGGGCTCGAAGTCCACGCAAGATCACCTGCGTTCCCCGGCTGCGGGCGTACTGAACCGTGAGGCCGTCAAAGCTGCCGGTCTCCACATTGGCCAGGTGGCCTGTGGCCTGGCGGATCTGCTCGAGCCGCTGCTCCAGGCTGAAGGCCGGTGTCTTGCTCGGGTTTTGCAACACGGCGACCACAACCGCATCGAACAGACGGCTGGCCCGCTCGATCAGATCGAGGTGCCCCAAGGTCAGCGGATCAAAACTGCCGGGATAGAGGGCGCGCATGGGCTGATTGGCCTGGTCTCGAGCCTATGGCCGCCCGGTCGCGCTTTCTAGAGTCACGGCAGTTCCCTCCCTGCCATGGCCCTCAACGCTGACGCCAAGAAAACCCTGCTGCGCAAGATCCCCCATGGGGTGTTCATTTGCGGGGTGGCTGAGGGCGAGGAGGTCAACGGCTTCACCGCCAGCTGGGTCACCCAGGGCTCTTTTGAGCCGCCTCTGGTGGTGATGGCGGTTCGCTCCGACAGCACCAGCAACGGCATCATTCAGCGCACGGGACGCTTCTCGCTCAACGTGCTCAAGGCCGATCAGAAAGATCTGGCCGCGGTGTTTTTCAAGCCCCAGAAGGGCATTGGCGGGCGCTTCGATGCCGCCCCCTTCAGCCTGGGTGAGCTGGGCCTGCCGATCTTGAACGACGCCATCGGTGCCGTCGAATGTGAATTGGTGGGCCAGGTCGCCGCCGGCGACCACACCGTTTTCGTGGGCGAGGTGAAAACCGCCACCCTCCATGCCGATGGTCCGGCGCTGGAACTCTCCAGCACCGGTTGGCAGTACGGCGGTTGAGCCCAGCCCCCCTGTTGCTCGAGCCGGCCCGGCTCAAGGCCCGGCTGGCCGAGATCCCCAGTGAGCCGGGCTGCTATTTGATGCGCGATGCGGAGGACCGGGTCCTCTACATCGGCAAGGCCAAGGTGTTGCGCAACCGTGTGCGCAGCTATTTCCAGATCGGCAGCGGTCACGGCCATAGCCCCCGCATCC
>CAYFMB010000069.1:0-914 GCA_964344095.1 uncultured Klebsiella sp. | reverse complement strand
GCTGCTGAAGGACGACAAGAAATACCCCTACCTGTGCATCACCTGGAGCGAGGCCTACCCGCGGATTTTCATTACGCGGCGGCGGCGCTTTCGATCGCCCCTCGATCGCTTCTACGGCCCATACGTCGATGTCGGCCTGCTGCGCCGCACCCTGGCCTTGGTGAAACGGGTGTTTCCGCTGCGGCAGCGCCCCCAACCCCTTTACAAAGACCGCACCTGCCTCAACTTCGACATTGGCCGCTGCCCGGGGGTGTGCCAGCAAAAGATCAGCTCCGAGGCTTACCACCAGACCCTGCGGCAGGTGGCGATGGTGTTCCAGGGGCGCAACGACGAGCTGATCGACCTGCTCACGGCGCAGATGGAGCGCTACGCCGAGCGGCTCGACTTTGAGAGTGCGGCGCGGGTGCGCGATCAGCTGCAGGGTCTCGACACCCTGACCGCCGATCAGAAGATGAGCATTGGCGACAGCTCGATCAGTCGCGACGTGATCGCCCTGGCGGCCGATCAGCGGCTGGCAGCGGTGCAGCTGTTCCAGATGCGCGCCGGCAAGCTCGTCGGCCGGCTCGGCTACATGGCCGATGCCCTGGCCCCGTTGCCGGTTGCTGCCGATGACGCCAAGCCAGCCATCGACCCCGGCCGCATCCTCCAAACCGTGATCGAAGAGCACTACAGCCAGGTCGAGGGCGTCGAGATTCCGCCCGAGCTCTTGCTGCAGCATCCCTTGCCCCAGCAGGAGCTGATTGCCGAGTGGCTCAGCGAACAGCGGGGCCGCAAGGTGCGCCTGGTGGTGCCCCAGCGTCAGCAAAAGGCCGACCTGATCGAGCTGGTGGTGCGCAACGCCAGCTATGAGCTCGAGCGTGCCCAGCGCAGCAGTGAGCAGAACCTGCTCGCCACCGAAGACCTGGCCCAGCTGC
>CAYFMB010000068.1:0-8617 GCA_964344095.1 uncultured Klebsiella sp. | reverse complement strand
GCCAGCGGCAGCACGCTGTCGCCGGTGAAGGCCTCATAGAGCTCATCCACCACCACCAGGGTCTGGGGTGCTGCGGCTGCCAGCTCAAGAATCAGCGCCGGAGCCAGGCGCGTGCCGGTGGGGTTGTTGGGATTGCAGATCAGCAGCAGCCGCGGCGCCTGACGCTCAGCCGATGGATCGGCCGCACCGCCCAGGGCCGCGCGGATCTCCTCCAGCGGAAACGCGAAATCGGGCAACCGGTAGGGAATCGCCTCGATCGCCATGCCCTGCATCTGGGCGCAGGGGGTGTAGTAGCCGAAGGTCGGGCTGGTGGTGAGCAGCGTCTCGCCGCGGTCGCCATAGGCGTGAAAGATGGCGTGAATGGCCGCATCAACGCCGTTGAACAGGCCGATCTGCTCCGGTATCAACGGCTGAGGCAACGCCAGGGCGCCATCATTCCCCTGGGCCATCAGATTGGCGATGACCGCCTCGCGCAGGCCGTCGTACTCGGGATAGATGGCGATGTGATCGGGCGGAATCGCGCGGATCGCCTCGATCACCCTGGGGCTCGGGCCCAGGGTGTTCTCGTTGAAATCGAGCCGCAACAACCCCCGCCGACCCTCGAGCGGCGCGCTGTAGGCCTTGAGGCTCTCGACCTCAGGGCGAGCCAGGGGGAACGGCGACTCCATCACATGCGCTCGAGCGTTGGGATGCCCAGCAGTCCCAAACCCAATTTGAGGGTGTCGGTGGTCAGGCGACACAACGCTAGACGCGAGCTTCGGGCAGGTTCGTCTGCTTTGAGCACTGGCACCTGGTCATAAAAGCGGTTGAACACCTGCGAGAGCTCGAACAGGTAGCTGCAGAGACGATTGGGCAGCAACTCCTCCTCGACTTCGGCAATCACTGCATCGAACTTGAGGAGCTCGCGAATCAGGGCCCACTCCTGGGGTTCTTCAAAGCTGAGCGGGCCCACCCCAGCCGAAAGATCACCCCCTTTGCGCGCGATGCCTGCGATGCGCACCACCGCATACAACAGGTAAGGCGCTGTGTTGCCCGAGAGAGCGAGCATGCGCTCAAAACTGAACTGGTAGTTGGTGATGCGATTGGTCGACAGATCGGCGTACTTGACCGCGGCAATGCCGACCGTAGTGGCGACATGGGCGATGAAGTCGTCGTCTTCGCTGCGACCTTCCTCAGTCAGACGTCGACGCAGGTCAGCCTCGGCGCGCTCCACCGCCTCATCGAGCAGGTCCCTCAAGCGCACGGTGTCACCGGCGCGGGTCTTGAGCTTCTTGCCGTCTTCACCCTGCACCAGACCAAAGGGCACGTGCTCGATGCGCACCGCATCACCCACCCAGCCGGCACGGCGAGCCACCTGGAACACACCGGCAAAGTGCGCTGCCTGACCCGCATCGGTCACATAAATGAGCCGCTCGGCGCCATCGCCCTGAGGCGCCGCCGCCAAGCGGTAGCGGATCGCAGCCAAATCGGTGGTGGCGTAGTTAAAGCCACCATCGCTCTTCTGCACGATCAATGGCAGTGGATTGCCGTCCTTGCCGCTGACGCCCTCGAGAAACACACAACCGGCACCGTCATCGACCACAAGCAACCCCGCGTCCTTGAGGTCATCAACGACACCCTGCAAGTAGGGGTTGTAAAACGATTCGCCACGCTCGCTGAGGCGAATGTCGAGGCGGTCGTAGATCTTCTGGAACTCACGCCGGCTCTGATCGCATAACAGCCCCCAAGCCTTGAGCGAGGTGGGATCACCGCTCTGAAGCTTGACCACCTCGTCGCGGCTGGTGATCTGAAACGCCTCGTCCTCATCGAAACGGGCCTTGGCCTGGCGGTAGAAGGCCACCAGGTCGCCCAGGTCAACGGCATCAGCCGTCTCGAGCGCTTCGGGGGCCACCTGCTTGAGGTGCGTGATCAACATGCCGAACTGCGTGCCCCAGTCGCCCACATGGTTGAGTCGCAGCACCGGATGGCCGCGAAACTCCAGCACCCGCGCCAACGAATCGCCAATGATCGTCGAGCGCAAATGCCCGACATGCATCTCCTTGGCAATGTTGGGACTGGAGAAATCGACCACGACGGGTGATGCCACCCCGCTGTCCTCGGCCGCCGTCGGCACGCCGAGGCGGGGATCATGCAGACGCGCCTTCACCTCGGCGGCTAAGCACGCGGGCCGCAGCGTCACATTGATAAAACCAGGACCGGCAATCACCGGTTCGCAGAACAGCTCTGCAAAGGCCGGATCGGCCTGCAGCTGCGCCACGATCGCACTGGCAATCGCCCGCGGCGGCTGGCCCAGGGGTTTGGCCAGGGGCAGGGCGCCGTTGGCCTGAAAATCACCGAATTCGGGCTTGCTGGCGGGTACCAGCTGGGGATCGAGCAGCTGACCACGCGCCGCTGCCGCCTCGGGGAAGGCCCGCTGCATGGCTGCGCGCAGCTGGGTTTCCAGGGCATGGGCGATGCGCAGCATGGGCGACGGGCTCGGCAGCTCAGCCCACGATCATCCCGCGGCGGGCCCTGCGATGCCCTCGGGCCATTCAGGCTCGCGGCCACGGGGCAGCACGTTGAAGCGCTGCCGCACCACTGCCAGGGGATCGCTGAAGTGATCCCAGGGATCCACCTCGGCCAGCAGATCGATGTTGACCTGGGCGCCATGGGCCATGCCGGCAAAGATCCGTTCGGGATCCAGCGAAGCGTGCTGACCGGCAATGAACGGGCTGGCGCCAAAGCCAAGCTCAAATTCAGCCAGGGCAAACATCAAGACATAAAAGGGATCAGCACGTTCGAAACCGGCCTGAAAGCCGACCACGCCACCCTCCTCGGCGGCCGTGGTGCCATAGCCACCGAGCACGTGGCAGCAGTCGTGGTGCATCACCGGCGGGGGTGGGCCACCCAGCTCGCCCGGGAAACCGAAGCGATTGCGATCAATAAACTCGGCGTAGGCGCGGCCGAAACTGCCCTCGGGGTACTCGCGCAGCGCGCGGTAGCGGGCAGCCATCGCTCCATCCTCATGGCCCAGCAGAACCCGTGCGACCCCAAGCGCACCGCGCAGGCCCTCCTGCTGCAGGGTGGCACCCATGGCGGCCTTGATGAAGCCGCGGCGGCCAATGTCCAGGCGCAGCAGGTTGAGCTTGCCCTCCATCACCTGGGCAAAACTGTGCACGGGGGCTGGATCCACCGCCAGGGCCACGGCCGCCTGATCAAGCAGGTGGCGACGCGCCGGCGTCGGCTCGCCATCGAGCAACGCCACCAGGGTCATACCCCGAAGAATGCGCTCGCGCCACTGGGGATCAGGATTGACCGCACGCACCTGCCGGGCCAGCTCAGCTGGGCTGATCGGCGCAAGCGTGTCCAGGTCGAGCTCAATCCGCAGCAGGTGATCCCGCACAGCACGGATCGCCACCAGGGCCTTGGGCGAGGGATCGCCATCGCAGCGCGCCACCTGCATCAGAGCCGCCAGGCCGGCAGCACCGATGGCCTGACGCTGGGCCAGGGGCAGATCGGTGTGCATGTCAATCATCGGAGCGCCCTCATGCGGCCAGGCCTAGCTGCCGCTCCAGCCCGGCCAGCACCACATCGGCCACCCGCTGCACCCGGTAGCGGCAGGCCTGGGTCTCGCTGACGTCGAAGCGGCCATGCTCGAAATACTTGTTGCTGCCCGCCCCACCGCCACACAGGCCGAAATAGGCACAGCTGCTGCGGCAGGCTTCGACACCGGCCGCCATCTCCCGCTGAACCTGCTGGAAGCGCTCGGATGCAGCAATCTGCTCCAGGCTGTTCGTCAGAACGTTGCCGAAGGCGAAGCTGCCGAAGCGCTCGGTCACCACCCCAAGCAGCTCGGGATCAAAGCTGGAGACGTTGCCGTGAACGTCAACATTGACGATCACGAACGGATGGTTCATGTCGGTGCGGCTCATGCGCTCGTCGCTGCAGGCCAGGCTGGCAATGCCGTGAAACTCGCGCAGCTGCACCATCCCCGGCGCCGCCATAGTGCGCTGCCAGAACCGCTCTAAAAAAGCGCTGTAGCGCGCCTCCAGCTGGGGGGACGCCAGGCTGGAGCAGCGGTTGTCGCCCTCGGTCTCCTCCATGTTGAAGCCGACCTCGCTGATGCCGTGCTCGACATAGAAGTCGAACAGCGCGTCGGCGTGATCGAGGGCCTCGGCAGTGAGCACGCTGATCACGTTGAAGGGGATCTGGCGCTGCTGCAACAGATGCAGACCCCGAAGGGCAGCCGCCAGGGTGGCTTTGCCGCTGCGGGTCCGGCGATGGGCGTCGTGAAGAAACGCAGGACCATCGATGCTCACCCCCACATGGATGCGGTTGCGCGCAAAGCAGTCGCACCAGGCGTCGGTGATGCTGATTCCATTGGTTTGCAGTGACTGCAGCACGGCCTCCGGCGGCAGGCCATGCCGCGCCAGGGCCGTCTGGATGCAGTCCGTGGCGGCGTCATAAAAGGACGGCGGCAGCGTCAGCGGTTCGCCCGCGTGCCAGAGCAGGGTGAACGGTCCAGTCGCGTAGGCGCTGCTCAGCACCCGCTCCAGCGCCGCATCGAGCACCTCAAGCGACAGCCTGCTGCGGTCGTCGCGGGTGGTCAGGTAGCAGTAATCGCAGTCGAGGTTGCAATAGGGGGTGGGCTGCAGCACCAGCAGGCGCAGGGGCCCGCCGCCCAGCTCTGCAGGCCGATCACCAGCCATTGGGCCAGCCGCGGCCATTGCGCCAGCCGCCACCGTTGCCGAAACCGCCATTGCGGAAGCCGTTGTAGAAGCCGCCGTTGCCAAAGCCGCCGTTGCCCCAGCCACCGTTGTAGAAGCCGCCGTTACCCCAGCCGCCGTTGCTCCAGCCGATACCCCCGGGGCCGATCACGACATAACTGATGGCGTCGGGGCCGATCACCCCAGCGGAGGGGCTCTGCGGCGAACGCTCACGCGCCGCTGCGGCAATGCGCTGCAAACGCGCTTCCATGGCGCCGGCATCGGCCTGGGTGGCCGCGCGCAGCGCCAGGGCCAGGCCGGTGTCAAACGGCAGCGACGCGGCAATCAGCAGCACGCCGAACAGTCGTGATTGGGTGAGGAGCTTCATCGGTGCGGGGGATCGAACAACGGGGACACAGGGCCGCGTTCAGGGCTTCGTCACGGGGCGCAGGGGTTCCACACCCAGCAGCAGGGCATCGAACACCGAGCGGACCTGAGCCGGCGTCAGGTTCGTGGCCGTTCCAGGGCCCAGCCAGCGATTAACGGCAGCCACATCGGCTGCGTTGCCGTCGACATAGCCCTGTTGCAACTGGGCGATGGCCCGATTGGCGAGGCTGCGGAAACGAGAGCTGCCTTCGGGGACCGCGCAGACCACCCCGTAGCGCAGGTAAGGAGTGTCGGGGGTGAGGGCCTGACCGCGCAGCGCGAGCTGCTGGGCCAGGCCTTTGAGCAGCAGCGAATCGCCGATCACGCCGTCAACCGTTTTGGCCTGCAGCGCTCGCACCGCTGCTGCCAGATCGGCAAACAGCACAACCTTGGCGGCCGGCTGCATGCCGCGCAACTGGGTTTCAGCCAGGGAATCGCGCACCACGGCGATGCGGCGACCAGCCAAACCGGCCGGGCTGCCGTCCAAGCGACCCTGCGGAGCCATGAGCCGCAGTCCCGAGACCCCGAGTGGATGGGTGAAGTCGACCACCTCATCGCGGGCCCAGGTGAACGGCAGGCTGCAGGCGAGCTCGGCCTTGCCCTCGCCGAGGCGCTCGCTCAACAGCGCCGTGTCATCGGTGGCTTCGTAAACGAGCCGCACCGGCTTGCCCAAGGTCTGGCCGACCAGGGCGGCGATGCGGGCGGCAATCAAGGCGCCATAGCCCTGGGGCTGGCCTGCAGCATCCAGGCTGAGCATCGGCGGCAGGTCGCGCGGTCCGACCAGACGCAACTCACCGCTTTGGGCCACCCGCTCCAGCACCGCGTCGGCATGGACCGGCAGCGATGTCCCCACCAGGGCAGCCAGGCCTAGAGCAGCCATCCAAACCGTCCGCACGGGACGGCACGCGCCAACAACCATCGGCGAACCTTGCACGGTCGCCTCATGCTGACGGCCTGCCTCGGCCCTGTCAGCCCCGTTGTCACGCTTTGAGCAGAGCGGCTCAGACCCAATCAGCCTCGAAGCGCATGCTCAGATCGAGCCAAGGCGCACGGGTCATCGGCGCACTGGTGGAAATCAAATCGATGCCGGTGGCGCCATAGGCCGCCAGCTGATCGGGCTGCACCCCCGAGGCTTCGAGCACGACGCTGCCGCCGCCAGGGCGCTGTGCCGCCAACTGGCGCAGCCGCGGCACCAGGGCGCTCAGGGCAGCGGGGCTGAATTCATCGAGCAGCACCCCATCGGCGCCGGCCAGCACAGCCGCCTCAGCCTCGGCCTCGGTCTCGGCCTCGACGATCACCTGCGCTGGCCAGGGCGCTTGGGCCCGCACGGCAGCGATCGCCTGCGCCACGCCGCCGCTCCAGGCGAGGTGGTTCTCTTTGAGCATGGCGGCATCGTCGAGGCCGAGGCGGTGGTTGCTGCCGCCGCCGCAGCGCACCGCATATTTCTCGAGCAGGCGCAAACCCGGCGTGGTCTTGCGGGTGTCAGCCAGACGCACCCCGCTGCCCGCCAGCTGGAGCACCAGCGCAGCGGTCGCAGTGGCGATACCACTGAGGCGCATGGCCAGGTTGAGGGCGGTGCGTTCAGCCGCTACCAGGGCGGTCGCCGCGCCCTCAAGCTCGAGCAGCCGCTGACCCGGGACAACGGACTCCCCTTCAGCCACCAACGGGCGCACCACCACGGCCGAGTCCAGCAGAGCGAACAGGGGTTGGGCCAGCACGCCACCACAGAAGACCCCCGGAGCCTTGGCGATCCAGTGGGCACGGCCGCGGGCCCCCGCCAGGGCCGGCGCCGTGAGGTCGCCGCGGCCCAGGTCTTCGGCGAGCCAGCCACGCAACTGCTCCAGCAGAACTGGGGTGAGGGGCAACGACACGGGAGCCATGGCGAGCGAGCTCAGAGCCAATAGCCCATGGGCAACCGCGGATCGAGGTCCTCGGCCGCGGGCCAGGCACCAAAACGCTCGAGCGCACTGCCGAGCAGCTCAAGCAGGCTGGGCTGTTGGCCCAGCTCTTGACGAGCAGCCCACTCGGCCTGCTCCACCTCGGCCTCGGGCAGCGCCAGGGCCTCGAGCAGCTGGCGGTAGGCCTGCTTCTCAGCTGCATTGATGGGCGCGCTGTCGTCAGGGCCCTGGTTGACGCTGACCATCTGCAGAGCCAGCTTCACCACGAGACGACGCTGGTCGGCATCGTTCAGGGCTGCAACCTGAGCCTGCAGATCGAGTGACTGCAGCTGGTCAATGGCGAGTGCACGCACCGCACGCTCGGCCTCGGCCCCAGCGGCATCGCGCTGCAGCAACCGGGCCACGAGTCGCTCAAGCAGATCGCGCTCCTCAGGAGCAAAGTCACCATCGGCCCAAGCCACCCAGCAGACGATGCGCAACAGGGCGCGCTGCGAAGGGCTCAGTGCATCCAACGGATGGCTCGCACTGCTGCTCGTGTCGGGCTCCATCGCTCTGCAAGATCGCGATCCCCATTGTCAGGGCAGGACACCCGACGCGGAGCCCGCTGCTTGACCAGCCCAGCTGATGACTTCGCGCCTTACTTACCGATGCAAAAACGCGAAAACACCCGATCAAGGACGGCCTCGCTGACCTCTGCACCGGTGATCTCCCCAAGGCTACGCACGGCAGCGCGCAGGTCGATGGTCCAGAAATCCCAGGGGAGCTGCTGATCTGCAGCCTCGCGAACCCGGGCCAGGCTGGCCGCCGCCGCCGCCGCCAGATCCCGCTGCCGATCATTGAGGGCCACCTGCAGACCCTGGCTGTCGGTAGCGCCGCACCGCTCGAGCAGGGCCTGCACCAAAGCCGCGACACCCTCACCGCTGCGGGCGCTGAAGCGCAGCACACCATCAGGCAGCTCTGGCGTGCTCCTGCTGGAGCCCTGGTTGGCAAGATCGGACTTGTTGCCAGCAATCAGCAGCACCGCGCCCGGCGGAACGAGTTGACGCAAGGCCGCATCGGCTGCGGTCCAGCCAGCGCTCAGATCAAACAGCAGCAGCACCGCATCGGCGCTCGCCAAGGCTTCGCGGGAGCGGGCAATGCCCTGCTGCTCGATCGGATCGTCGGTCTCGCGAATGCCGGCGGTGTCGAGCAGGGTGAGGGGTACGCCGCTCAACACCAGCTCACTTTCGAGCAGGTCACGCGTGGTGCCCGGCAGGTCGGTGACGATGGCGCGCTCACGCCGGCTCAGCCGGTTGAGCAGGCTCGATTTGCCCACGTTGGGCCGGCCAATCATGGCGACGCGCAGGCCCTGGCGCAGCAGGGCACCCTGGCGAGCCTCGGCAACGAGCCTGCCCAGTTCGTCGTGCACCAGCTGCAGCGCGGCGATGACATCGGCGGCAACCAGCGCCGGCAGATCCTCTTCAAAATCGACCCGTGCCTCGAGCTCGGCCAGCTGATCGAGCAGGCGATCCCGCAGCCCACTGAGACGCTGCTGCAGGCCGCCATCGAGGCCCGCCATGGCGAGCTGGGCCGCCCGGTTGCTGCGGGCCGTGATCAACTCCGACAGGG
>CAYFMB010000067.1:0-8699 GCA_964344095.1 uncultured Klebsiella sp. | reverse complement strand
CCCACAAGAAAGGCACAGGCTCAACCCGCAACGGCCGCGACTCCAACTCCAAGCGTCTCGGCGTCAAGCGCTACGGCGGTGAAGCCGTGAGCGCCGGCTCGATCCTGATCCGCCAGCGCGGCACCTCTGTGCTTCCCGGCGTCAACGTGGGCCGCGGCTCCGATGACACCCTGTTTGCCCTGGTGGATGGTGTTGTCAGCTTTGACACCATCAAGCGCGGCCTGCGCAGCCGCAAGCGCATCAACATCGCCGTTGCCTGAGCTCAGGCTCCTGCGTGATCAACCGGCGCCAAAGGGCGCCGGTTTTTTTGTGCCTCCCCGCAGCGATCAGGCCAGCAGGCGGTAGGCCCGTGTGGTGATCAGCCAGGGGTGAAACACCTCCAGGAAGCGGCTCTGAAGCGTGCGAAAAAAGCTCTCTACCAGAGCAGGATCATCGAAGTGGAAGGGGTATTCGCCGTTGTGCCCCTTGAAGAAATACCAGTTGAGCAGGGCCGTGGCCGCCGGGCTCATGCGTGCGGCAAACCGTTCGAGCTGGCCGGCAGGATCGGCCAGGTGTTCGAGCACGTCGAGGCACACGATCGTGTCAAAACGCTGCGGCAGCTGCGGGTCATCGAGATCGCGGCAGCAGTGGACGCGATCGGTAAGCCCCAGCCGGGCGGCACGATCGGCCACAAAGGCGCGGTTGTGAGGATTGAGGTCCACGTACCAGACCGCATCCACAGCCTCCAACCCCGCCGCCGCCAGGGCATGGCTGCCAATGCCTCCGCCAAAGTCGAGCACCTGGCCGTGGGCAAACTGCTGCTGCAACCGCAGCGTGTCAGCGATGTAGTCGGCGCTGCCCAGATGCCAGGCAGCCAGCTCCAGCAGATGGCCTGTACCGACAGTGTCCTCGTAGAACCGGCCGGCCTGCTCAGGGTCAAACGCACCGGGGTGCAGCGCGGCCAGATCATCGGTGCTCTGGGGCAGGCGCTGGCGCAGCTCGTCGACGCTGATCGCCAGGTAACCAGCCAGCTGGTTCAGCAGATCAAACCCATGGGCCGTGAAGGCCTCCACGCTCAGGGCTTGTTGGGTCGCATTCAGCGGGGGCATGGCCTGGGTCCCGGCAAGGACCGCTCACTGCCGCCAACCTACGCAGCAACCCCTAGCCGAGCTCGGCCCCCTCGCCCGGCACCTCAAGCCAGTGGCGCAGCCAGGCGGTCAGGCCATAAAACGGCAACGTGTCGGCCAAGGCCGCCAGGGCCTTGAACAGGTAGCCGCTGGCAACAAAGCCCAGCAGCTGGGGCGCCACCGGCAGCTCAGGCCTCAGCGGAAGCACATGGGCGCCGTAGTGACTGATCAGCACCACGGCGCTGGTGTCCACCAGCTGGCTCACGAGGGTGGAGCCGTTGTTGCGCAGCCACAGGGCCTTGCCGCCGCTGAAGCGCTTCCAAAAATGGAACAGTCGCACGTCGGTGAACTGGGCCGCCAGATAGGCGACCATCGAGGCACCCACGGCACCAAAGGCCAGGCGTCGCATCTCAAAAAAGGTGGCATCGGCTGGGGCCCCGGCCACCCCAGGTAGCACACCGCCCAGCCACAGGATCAGCACGATCCAGCCGTTGAGCAGCAGCCCGACCCAGACCAGCTGGGAGGCCTTGTCCTCACCCCAGATCTCGCTGATCAGGTCGGTGCACAGAAACGTGAGCGGGTAGGGCAGGGCTCCAACCGCCACCACGATCGGCCAGGAGCCGATCGAACCGAGCTGCAAGAAGCGCGTGAGGCCAAGGATGTTGAGCATCGCCATGGTGCCCAGGAACAACCCGGCGAGCACCAGAAAAGCCAGGTCGCGACGTTGCTGCAGCGTCATTGCCACACGGGCCATGAAGGACACTCGACCCAGGCTGCCCAGGTCCATGTCGATCCGCCACTGCCCGCCTGGTCCTGGAGCGCAGGCCCCTTTTGGCTTTCTGGTGCTCGACAAGCCGGCAGGACTGAGCTCACACAGCTGTGTCAGCCGCGTCCGCCGGGCCTATGGACTCAAACGGGTTGGCCATGGCGGCACCCTCGACCCTGCGGTCACAGGGGTTCTGCCGATCGCCCTGGGACCAGCGACGCGCCTGCTCCCCTACTTAGGCGGCGACAAGGTGTACCGCGGCAGCGTGCAACTGGGCGTGCGCACCAGCAGTGACGACCTTGAGGGCGAGGTGCTGCAGCGCTGTCCCTGGCCCCAAGACCTGGATCGCACCGGCATCGAGGCGGCACTCGCACCCTTTCGCGGCCCGATCGAGCAGGTGCCGCCCCAGGTCTCGGCGGTGCACATCGATGGTGTGCGGGCCTACCAGCGGGCGCGCCGTGGCGAAACCATGGAGCTGGCGCCACGTCCTGTGTGCATTCACCGACTGGAGCTTCTCGACTGGGATCCCAGCTGTGGTGAGCTGGAGTTGGAGGTCGCCTGCTCGGCCGGAACCTACATCCGCTCTTTGGCCCGTGATCTGGGGACAGCACTTGGCTGCGGTGGCGCCCTGGCGCGACTGCGGCGCACCTCGGCCCTGGGATTCGGCATCGAGCAGGCCGTGTCCTGGGCGGAACTGGATCCAGAACACCTGGCCGCCGGAGCCCCCCTGCCGCCCTTGCTGGACCCACTGGAGGCGTTGCGTGTTCTGCCACGGCAGCAGCTGCAGCTCAGCGACGTCGCAGGCTGGCGCTGCGGCCGTCAGCTGCTAGCCGCCGCAGCCTGGGAGCCAGACACCAGCGTGGTGATCACCACACCCACAGGCGCCCTGGCCGGTATGGCCCGTGCCACCGATGCGGGCACGCTGCAACCGAAGCTGGTGCTCGACGCAGCGGGGTAGACGCCATGGCCGGCCACAGCAAATGGGCCCAGATCAAACGCACCAAAGCGGTGGTCGATGCCAAGCGCGGGGCGGTGTTCACCCGTCTGGGCCGCGAGATCATGGTGGCCGCGCGCGCCGGGGCCGATCCAGCCGGCAACTTTCAGCTGCGCACCGCGATCGAGAAAGCGAAGGCCGCCGGTGTGCCCAATGCCAACATCGAGCGAGCCATCGCCAAGGGCTCAGGCCAGGGGCAAGGCGAGGGCGAACAGTTCGAGGAGGTGCGCTACGAGGGCTATGGCCCCGGTGGCGTGGCCGTGCTGGTCGAGGCGTTCACCGACAACCGCAACCGCACCGCGGCTGACCTGCGCCTGGCCTTCAGCAAGAACGGTGGCAAGCTCGGCGAAACAGGCTGTGTGGGCTATCTGTTTGAGCGCCGTAGCGTCGCCACGCTGGCAAACCAAGAGCTGCAGGAAGACGCACTGCTGGAGCATCTGCTGACGCTCGAAGAGAAGGGCGGCCCGGAGCTGATCAGCTACACGCTCGAAGCGGGCCATGCCGAGGTTTTCGCCGCGTTTGAAGAGCTGGAGGCCCTGCAGGCGGGGCTGCAGGGCCTCGGACTGCCACCAACGAGCTGGGAACACCGCTGGATTCCACTGAGCGGCTGCGAGATCAGCGACGCTGAGATGCTGGCCCAATGCCTGAAGCTGCTCGATGCACTCGAGGAACTCGACGACGTACGCAGCGTCAGCTCCAATCTGGAAGCAGAGTTATCGGTTTTCAACAACGCCTTGGCCTGAAACGATCACCACGCTGGTTTGCAACACCGCCCAACAGGCTCGAGCTGAGGTCAGCTCACAGCGAGGCCATCGGCATCAGGACAGATCTGCCGCCGCAGCTCGATCCACAATCACCCGCAGCTGACCATGGCGCTGCAACCAGCTGGCGGGAACGCTCTGCGACGGTGACCCGTTCAGGCTGCGGCGCAAGATGGCGGCTTTCTCAGCGCCGGTGACCACCAACAGCACGGCGCGTGCTGCGAGAATCTCGCGAGTTCCCAGGGTGATGACCCGATCAGGAACCGCCCTGGGGTCACCACCAAACGCCCCAGCATTCTGCTGCCGGGTGCTGGCGCTCAGGTTCAGCACCCGGCATGGAGCCCCTGGCCCACACGGGGGCTCATTGAAACCGATGTGGCCATTGCGACCCAGGCCCAGCAACTGCAGTCCAACCCCACCGACCTGAGCCAGCTCGCAGGCATAGCGCGCGGCCTCCGCCTCAGGAGCGGCGGCCAGACCATCGGGGATGCGCACCTGTGTCGGATCAAGCCGCAACGGGCTGGCCAAGCGGCTGTGCATGAAGGCCGCAAACGAGGCTGAATCGGCCGGGCCCAGACCCACATATTCATCGAGGTTGAAGCTCAACCAGTTGTCCAGCAGCTGCTGCCGTTGCTGCACGGCCATGGCGCCGATGCGCTGGTGCAGGGCCCGGTAAACAGGCTCCATGGTGCGGCCTGTCGCCAGCCCCACGGGCAGGTCAGGCCAGTCCAGACGAGCCTGGATCAGGCAATGGGCAACCCGCTCGGCCACGGCAGCGGCATCGGGCAAGACCTCAGGGACCGCGAAAGGCATCCAGCTGGGTACCGGGGTAGTAGTGGCTGAGGATGGCGCTGTAGCTGGCCCCTCGGCGCGCCAGACCGTAGGCGCCCCACTGGCTCATGCCAATGCCATGGCCAAAGCCACGCCCCCGGATCACCAGGGTCACCCCAAGTGGCTGAGGCTGCACCTGGAGCGGCCCAGGCGGTTCTGGCAGGGGGGGCACCCCGGCCAACGTCGCAGGTTCTGATCCCAGCGGCGGCTGTATGGCCGCATCCACCGGGCGCACGACATCGATCTCCACCCATGTGCTGCGCAAGCCCAGGCGCTGCCGCAACTCGGCACCACTGAGTTGGAGCACACCCCCCGGGCCCTTGAGCCGCACCTGACGCAAGCGTCCGGAGCTCGTGCGCGCCAGAACGGCAACGTCGGTCACCCCGCCGATCTCAGCAAACAGCCGTTGCAGCTGGAGCGGCTCAAAACGCTCCTGCCAGCTGCGTGCTGGGCTCTCCTCATCAAAATCTTGCACCGCAACGAGATAGGGCAGCTGCTGTGGCCAAAGATCACCGCTGGCTTCCGTGCTGCCACCTGAGCTGCTGTGAAAGACCGCATCGATCAGACGACCGTCATAGGTGAGCACCTGACCGCGCGTGGTTGCAACAGCCTGTCGTGTCGCCGCGGTCTCACTGTCCAGACCCCGGTACACCTGACTGCTCACCGTGGCGCGCAAATCAAATGGCTCCCCGGGGCGGCGCTGGCGCAGGGCATAGGTGCGGGCAGCCACAGCCTGAGCACTCAAGGCCTGCAAAGGCCAGCTGGCAGGCATTTCACTGCCGACCACGCTGGGCAGATAGGTCTCCAGGCTGACGTGATTAATGGCCTGCAAGGCAGCCGGCTGACGCCGCAGCTGCAACTGACCTCGGTACTGGCGTTGTTGCAGAAGCACAACAGCTTCTGGCGCTTCCGGTTCCAGCCAGAGCTCAGTCGCAGCGACAGCCAAGGGTGTGCCTTCACCCAACTGCCAGCGCATGCCCGTTGAGCTGAGGGGATCAGGCGCCACCCGTAGCTCCTGGCCGGGCGAGACCTCAGCCAGCACCAAGCCCGCAGCATCGCGCAGCAGCAGGGGACCGGACGCTGCCGACAGCACTAGGGAGGCGCCCTCAAACAGCAACACCCGCAGGCTGGGGTCCTCGGTCATCAAGGCCGGTGCCTGGGTTGGCGCCGATCGATCAGCCGTGGCGAGGTGAACCTGCTGAGCCGAAACGGGCAGCACCAAGCCAGAGGCCACAGCAGCCAAGGGCAGCAGCCCCACGACGCGCAGCAAATCAGTGGCCTTCACCGCCTGAGCGAACCTTTGGCCATCCATTGTGACCGCCATGGCAGCATGCGCCAGTGGGGGCAAAGCGGCGTGCAGGTCACCTTTCTGGGCACCAGTTCTGGCGTGCCGACCCGTGGTCGCAATGTCTCGGCAATGGCGCTGCGGCTGCCCCAGCGCAGCGAGCTATGGCTGTTCGACTGCGGCGAAGCCACGCAGCACCAGTTTCTGCGTAGTGAGCTGCGAGTCAGCCAGCTGCGGCGGATCTTCATCACCCACATGCACGGTGACCACGTGTTCGGGTTGCCAGGTCTGCTAGCCAGCCTGGGGCTGGCAGGCACCTGCCCTGGCATCGATATTTATGGTCCCGACCCTCTACGCGACTACCTCGAGGGAGTGCTGCGCACCAGCTCGACGCGCATCGGCTACCCGCTGCGTACCCACAAGGTGCGGCAGGCCGCCAGCAGTGGTGCGCTGCTGTTCGAAGACGACGAACTGGAGGTGCGCTGCACCCCGCTGACCCATCGCGTGCCGGCCTACGCCTACCGGGTCAATCAGAAGCCGCGGGCCGGCCGCTTTGACATCGACAAAGCCAAGGAGCTAGGCATCCCACCTGGGCCGATCTACGGCGACCTCAAAGCCGGTCGCACGGTCACCCTCGACGATGGGCGCATCATCAAGGGGGCCAGCCTCACCGGTCCCGATCGGCCCGGGGCAAGCGTTGTTTATTGCACGGACACCGTGTTCTGCGAAGCGGCAGTGGAGCTAGCCCGTGGCGCCGACCTCCTGATCCACGAAAGCACCTTCTCCCATGGCGAGGCCGAGATGGCGATCGCCCGCCAACACTCGACCAGCACGATGGCGGCCCAGACCGCACTGGAGGCCGGCGTCAGCCAACTGGTGCTCACACACCTGAGTCCGCGTTACATGCCGGGTAACCCGATGACCCCGGACGACCTGCTGGCCGAGGCCCGGGCCATCTTTGCCAACACCATCGTGGCCAAGGATTTCCTCAGTCTCGATATCACCCCGCCAGAGAACAACACAGCAACGGCAACCTCTGAGTAGGCCTGCAACAGTTCACGTGTTTCTGGCCCGGTGGGCCCTTCCGCCGTGATACAAGGTGTCCGTTCAGGCTTCTTCCATGGCCCGTCTCCTCTCTGCAGCAGCCCGCGTCGCCCTGCGCGCCCTGCTGGTGCTTCCCCTGGCTCTGCTGCTGGTCGCCGGCTTTGGTTCTGAGGCCATGGCTGCCCAATGGACTGCCGATCAACTGACGGTTCCAGCCACCGCTGACGGAAGCCAGGTCACCTTCAGCGAGCAGGAGATCAAGGCCGGCCGCAAGCTGTTCAACAACAGCTGCGGTGAGTGCCATGCGGGCGGCATCACCAAGACCAACCACAACGTCGGCCTTGATCCTGAGACCCTGGCTCTGGCTACACCAGCCCGTGACAACGTCTCGGCACTGGTCGACTACATGAAGGACCCCACCTCCTATGACGGGGAATACAGCATTGCCGACGTGCATCCGAGCCTGCGCAGCAGTGACGTGTTCGTCAAGATGCGCGATCTCAACGATGATGACCTGCGCCTGATGGCCGGATACATCCTGGTGGCTCCCAAGGTCCAGGGGATCCAGTGGGGCGGCGGCAAGATCTACTTCTGATCCCGCCACTCAGTACTGGACCAAGTTCCCACGTAACGCTGAACCTTGTGACCCACCGTCCCCGACGGTGGGTTTTTTTGTGGTGCACTGGCTGAAGGCAGGGTCCTAGCGTCCAACAACGGTGCCTCTGCGGAAGGATCCTGTTGCTCAAGACCGCCTGGATCAAGCTGCGCTCCATGCCGCGACAGCAAACAGTTGTCTGTGGTGTCGTGGTGATCGCTCTGACTGGTTCGGTCGGCTGGCTAGCGCAGCACTGGGGCATCGAAGAAACCGACAACGCTCAGCTGGAGGCCCATCTGGTCGACATTTCCAGCCGCATCGCCGCAACAGTTCAACAGGTTCGCGTGCAGGACGACCAGCAGGTCGAGGCCGGTCAGCTGCTGCTGCTGCTGGATCCACGCGATTCCGCCGTGCGGCTGCAGCGTGCCCAGGCCGATCTCGACGAAGCTCGGTTACAGGCCGGCGCCCTGCGCTCTCAGACCCAAGCCAGCCGCCGGGGGGCCGCCGCTGCCAAGGACCAGGCCCAGGCCGATCAGCTGGTGGCCCGCTCCGAACTGCAGCGCACCGCCAAGGAGTTGCAACGGCTGGAGTTTCTGCTGCGGCAGGGAGGCATCGCCCTTCAGGACGTCGACCGGGCCAGGGCGGCTTTCCGCCAGGCCCAGAGCCAGGTAACCCGCAGCGAAGCCACGGCACAAAACGCCCAAGCCAGCAGAGCCCAGGTCCAGGTCGAGCAAAGCAAAGCGGGCGCAGCCCTGGCCCGGGTGCACCAGGCCGAAGTCGCCCTAGCCGAAGCACGGCTGCAATTCAGTTACACCCGCATCACAGCCCCTTACCGCGGCCGCATTGGCTCGCGTACGGCCGAGGCCGGACAACGGGTGCAACCAGGCCAACCATTGATGACCCTGGTGGAGGCGCCACCCTGGGTCGAGGCCAATTTCAAGGAAACCCAGCTGGCATCACTGCGCCCCGGACAACAGGCCGAGATCAGCATCGATGCGTTTCCCGGCCAGTTGTTGCATGGCCATGTGATCAGCGTGGCCCCGGCTTCGGGCGCGCGCTTTGCCCTGTTACCCCCGGACAACGCCACCGGCAACTTCACCAAGGTGGTGCAGCGCGTCACCGCGCGGATCTCACTGGAGAAGGTACCGCCAGCGTTGGCGCCCAGGCTGGTGCCAGGCCTCTCAGCAACGGTGCGCGTGCGGCGCTCGTGACCCCACGCCAATGGGCCATCGTGATCACCGCCTCCATCGGGGCGATGCTCGAGGTCATCGACGTCAGCATCGTCAATGTGGCGCTGACCCACATCCAGGCCAACCT
>CAYFMB010000066.1:0-8767 GCA_964344095.1 uncultured Klebsiella sp. | reverse complement strand
GAAAGGTGGTGATGGCCATCAGCCCCAGGCCGCCCACCATGATCAGTGCGGCCAGAGCCACCTGGCCCAGGGGCGTCAGGTCCGCGCTCACATCGATGATCGACAGGCCGGTCACGGTGATCGCCGAGGTCACCGTGAACAGGGCCTCCCATAGCCCGACCGCATCCGTGGAGCAGAGCGGCGAGGCCAACACAAAGGTGCCGCAGGCGATCACCAGCAGACCGGTGACCGCCGTGAACTGGGGCACGCTCAGCCTGTGGCGCCAGTGCTGAAAGCGGCTCCAGGTCTGGGCTGCTGGACTGGTGCGCATCGGCTCAGTGTGCAGCGCGTCGTGGGTGGATCAGGCGAAGCACGTTAAAAAGAGCGCAAGCTCCGATCTTCGCGAACCCAAGCATGCATCCGCTTCTGCTGCTGGCCCTGCTGGCCGGCCTGATCCTGGTGGGATCAGCGCTGGCCTCGGGCACTGAGGCGGCTCTGCTTTCGGTCAGTCCGATCCAGGTGCACACCCTGGCTCGCCAGCACCATCGCGGCGCCCAGGCCCTCGAGCGCATCAAGAACAGCCCGGGGCGCTCGCTGGCCCTGTTGGTGGTGTTGAACAACCTCTTCAACATCTCCGGGTCGTTGCTGCTAGGCGCCCAGGCCAACCATGCCTTCGAAGAGCTGCACTACACCGAGCTGTCGCTGGTGCTGTTCAACGGTCTGTTCACGGTCGCAGTGATCTTGTTCGGCGAGATCTTCCCCAAGACCATCGGCAATTCCTTGGCGACGCCGATTGCTCTGGTGACCGCCCAGCCACTGTTGCTGTTGCAGCGGCTAATGCGTCCCCTGCTGATGCTGCTGGAGCGGTTGATGCCATCGCTCACCGCCACCGCCGAGCTGACCACCAACGAGCGTGAAATTCACCTGTTGGCCCGTCTGGGTTCGCAGCAGGGACAGATCGAAGCCGATGAGGCGGCCATGATCGGCAAGGTGTTTGCGCTCAACGACCTCACCGCTCGCGAGTTGATGACCCCGCGGGTGGCGACCCTGACCCTGCCGGCTGAAGCCCGAGTCGTTGAGGTGGCTTCCCGGGTGATCGCCGAGACCAGCGGTGCCGCCTGGGTGGTGCTGGGGCCTGAGGTCGACGAGGTGATCGGGGTGCTGCGCCGTGAGGTGGTGCTGGCGGCCATTGCCGCCGGGCAGACCGATCAGCCCCTGGCTGCCCTGGTCGATCCGCCCGAATTCGTGCCCGAGGTGATCCGCGCTGATCGCCTGCTCACCAGCTTCCGGCGCGGCGATCGTTCGTCGTTGCGGGTGGTTGTCGATGAATTCGGCGCCTTTGTGGGCCTGATCAGCGCCGATGCCATTTTTGGCGTGCTGGCCGGTTGGAAGCGCATCAGCCTGGAGCAGCCCAGTTGAGCCTGGGCCTGGCCCTCAGTTCACGGGGCGTCCGGGCACAACGATCCAGCGCTTGGATTCGTCTTGTTTGGGCTGGCGCTCCTGATTGAGGTTGATGCCCTCTTCCTCCATCAGGCTGGGGTTGAGATGTTCTGAGATCAGCATCAGCCCCGCGGCGGTCAGGGCGAACACCACCAGCAGCAGCGCCGTACCCAGATGGTTGCGGCGTTGCCGTGGGCGCGGCGCAACGACCGGGTTCAGCCGTAGGCCACAGTCGCTGCAGATCAGCCGGGCTTCCCGGCCCCGGCCGGCCTTGCTGACCATGCGGCAGCCGCAACGGGGGCAGGCCATCCACAGACAGCGTTACAGCTCACCAGTCTCTCACCGCTGCGGTGCAGGTGTGGCTGGCGCTGTGCTGGCGACCTCCTGCAGACGGGCGCGACGCTGACTGTCGAGATGCTCCATGTGCTTGCGCTCGTTGTAGTACAGCGTTTGAAATTGCAGGGCGTCGCGGTTCAGCTCGGCAAACAGCGCATCAATGCGGCTCTCCATGTCGAGGCCTGGGTTGCTCAGGGCGCTGGGGTCGGGTTCTGGATCCTCGAGCAGGCGGGCGATGCAGCGCTCCAGCGTCTCGAGCCGCTGGCTGCTCCAGGCATCCAGCAGGTGCCGGCAGCGTTTGAGGCTCTTCTGGCGCTCCAGGGTCGCGGCGGCGCCGCGCAGCTGCAGCTGGGGCTGGGCTAGGGCGGCCCGTTGCACCTCGCTGGGCTCGAGCAGCGGGGTCAGCCGGCTGAGCAGTTCGCTCTGCTCCACCAGCAGCAGCTCCCCCAACAGCCTGGGCAGGTCCAGATCTTCGAGGCCTTCGCCAGACTGCAGGCCGCGGCTGATCGCCTCGAGGCGGCCGGCGCCCAGGTTGTCTTCTTCGAGGGTGCTGATCGCGGCCCAGAGCTGGCGGTGGTGCTGCAGGGCAAAGTCATCGAGTTCGCGGCGGCGCAGCTCCTGGCGGATTGCGGCGCGCTGGCTGGGGCAGTGCAGATAGAGGCGCAGGATCTCGGCCTCGGCACGCTCGCGGATGCCGGCGTCGCCAGGGCCCTCCCAGCGGCTGGCGCGGCCGTGCCAGCGCTGCCCTTTGACCTGCTGGCGCAGATCCTCCTCAAGCTGCAGGGCCAGGCGCGCCTGCCCGCCGGCCAGTCGCTCGGCCACCTGCTGCAGGTAGCGGCTGCGCACCGCGGTCGCCGGCAGCTTGCCCAGCAGCGCCACCACCCCCGTGACCGCCTGCTGGAACTGATCGGAGCGGCTGAGATCGAGACCACTGAGCACCTGCTCGATCTGCCAGTCCAGCCAAAGGGGGGCTGCATCGAGCAGGCCGCGGTAGTCACCGGCGCCGTGCTGTTTGAGGTACTCATCGGGATCCTTGCCCGCCGGTAGCTGCAGCACCCGCAGCTCCAACTGCCCTTGCAGGGCCAGTTGCTCGACCTCGCCAATGGCCCGCTGGGCGGCCCTCACCCCGGCGCCGTCGGCATCAAAGTTGAGGATCAGCCGTTTGCTCTCGCAGCAGCGGCACAGTTGGGTGATCTGCTGACTGCTGAGGGCTGTGCCCAGGGCCGCGACCGCATTGGTGATGCCGGCGGCGTGCAGGGCGATCACATCGAAGTAACCCTCCACCACCACGGCGCGGTCGTCGCGCCGAATCGCGTCGGCGGCACGGTCGAGACCAAACAGATGTTTGCCCTTTTCAAACAGCTCGGTTTCGGGTGAGTTGAGGTACTTGGGCTCGCTGCCATCGAGGCTGCGGCCGCCAAAGCCGATGACCCGCCCTTGGCGGTCCTTGATCGGCACCATGAGCCGGCCCCTGAAGCGGTCGTAGAAGCCGTCACCTCCTTTGCGGGCCACCACCAGGCCGGCCGCCTCCAACACGGTCGGTTCGAGCCGCTCCACCCGTTGCAGGTGCTGCAGCAGCCCATCCCAGCTGTCAGGGGCGTACCCCAGTTCGAAGGCCTCGATGGTGGCGGCCTTGAGCCCGCGGTCCTCCTGCAGGTAGGCAAGGGCGGCCTGGCCAGCGCTGCTGCGCAGCTGGCTGCGGAAATAGCCGCAGGCCAGGCTCATGACCCGCTGCAGCTGTTCGCGCCGCGACAGCTGCTGCCGCAGCCGCTCCTGCTGGGGACCGTCGAGGGTTTCGATCGGCAGCTGGTATTTACGCGCCAGCTCCAGCACCACATCGCTGAAGCTGAGGCGTTGCAGTTCCATCAGGAACTTGATCGCGTTGCCGCCGGCACCGCACGAGAAGCAGTAATAGAACTGCTTCGCCGGCGACACCGTCATCGACGGTGATTTGTCGTCGTGAAAGGGGCAGACGCCGACAAACTCGCGGCCTTTCTTCTTGAGCACCACGTGCTCACCCACCACATCGACGATGTCGGCCCGTTCCTTGACCGCTTCAATCGTGCGGGGGTGGAGGCGCGGCAGGCTCAAGGCCCCTTACTGAACGGTGAACTTCTGCTGAGCGGTGGCCTGGCAGATGGCCTTGGCCTGCTCGATTGTGGCGCGGGCATCCATCTGCTGCACCACGCAGTTGCAGGTGTAGGCGACCATGCCGGCGGGCGCTGACTTGCCGGCTTTGTTGAAGTCGCTGTTCATCGCCTTGCTGCAGTAGTGAAAGATCAGCTGATCTTTCATGTTCGAGTAGCTCTGGGCCCGGGCAGTCCCACCGGCCACGAGCAAGGTCAGGGCGGCGGCACAGCCGGCGAGACAGCGAAGCATCAGGGACGGCACAGAGACACAGGCATTGTTCCAACCTACGGCCGCTGAGCGGTGCTTCGATGGATCGATGCCGATCGCCTCGTCGCCATCGCTTCAGGCTGTGCTGTCGATGCTCGCCAGCGCCTTCTTTTTTGCGCTGATGGGGGTCTGCGTCAAGTTGCTGGGTGGCCGCATCCCCGTGGCCGAGGTGGTGCTGGCCCGCGGCGTTGTCAGCGTGGTGTTGAGCTGGTGGTTGCTGCGGCGCGCGGGGGTCCCACCTTGGGGGACACGGCGGGTTCTGCTGGTGTGGCGCGGCGTGATCGGCACCTTCGCGCTGCTCTGCGTCTACCAGGCGCTGGCGTTGCTGCCCCTCGGTGCGGCCACGGTGCTGCAATACAGCTATCCGACCATCACGGCCCTGCTGGCCTGGCTGAGCCTGGGCGAACCGATCGGCAAGCGGGTGCTGCTGGCGGTGGCCCTGGGTTGGCTGGGTGTGCTGCTGCTGGTGCATCCCGCCGCGCTGCTCCCTGCCGTCGCCCTGGGCCCAGCCCGCCCACTGCCGCCCCTGGCTGTGGTTGTGGCCCTGCTGGGGGCCTTGAGCACGGCCCTCGCTTACGTGAGCGTGCGTTCCCTGCGCCACAGCGAACACCCGCTGGTCATCGTTTTCTATTTCCCCCTGGTGGCGCTGGTGCTCTGCCTGCCCGTGGTGCTCCTGCATCCGGTGATGCCAAGCCCGCTCGAGCTGCTGTGGTTGCTGGGAGTGGGTGTGTTCACTCAGTTGGGGCAGGTGTTTTTGACCCAGGGGCTGGTGGCGCTGCCAGCGGCTCAGGCCACAGCCATCAGTTACGTGCAGGTGCTCTTTGCCGTCGTTTGGGGTTGGCTGCTGTTTGGCGAAGCCCTCGACGGGGTCACCCTGGCGGGGGCCCTGCTGGTGTTGGCGGCCACGCTGGTCAGCCAGCGGGGCTGGCGCCGGCTTGGCGCTTGATTGCTCAGCCTTTGATTGGCAGCGGATCAATCAGCCACTGCTGTGGTTGATCGTCCGCGCCGGCGTTGAGCGGGCGGGCCAGACGCCAGCTCTGGCCACGCTCCCCCCGTTGCAGATAAATCTCAAAGGGGCTGTCAACCCGGATCGGATCGTTCGCCAGGCGCCAGTCAAAGCGCCCGGTGAGCCGCAGGCCGCGGGCGTCGCCGATTGGCAAGCCCTGCTGCGACTCGATCCGCACCCGGCTGACGTCTGGCAGCCCTGGGGGGTCCAGGTTGAGGGCCTGGGCGATCGAGCCCTGGGTCAGTTGAATCTGCAGGGCCAGGGCGCTCAGCAGAGTTGCCCGTGGTGGTTGTGCCATGCCGCCGCAACCGGCCAGGCCCAGCGGCAGCACCAGCACCAGCGCGAGAAGCAGCATGCGGCCTCGCCGCCACAGGGCACCCCAGCGGCTGACGTGGGCAGCGCCGGCTGGCCCGCTCAGGCTTGCGATGGGTGGTGGGGAAGGCAGCATGGGTGCCATTGGGCTGCATTCATGATCGGCTGGCTGCAGGGAGACGTGCGCGATTCCTGGCAGCTCGCCAACCGGTTCGGCGTGCTGCTGGTGGTCGCTGGGGTCGGCTACGAGGTGCAGCTCAGTCGTCGCCAGTTTGCTGCTCTGCCAGGGCTGGGTGCCACCCTGGCGCTTCACATTCATCACACAATCCGCGAGGACGCCTGGCTGCTGTACGGCTTCGCTGAGCGCAGCGAGCGTGATCTGTTCCGCGAATTGGTGGCGGTCAGCGGGGTTGGGCCCCAGGTGGCCCTGGGTCTGCTCGGCGAGTTGGAGCCCAGGGAGCTGGTGCGCGCCATCATTCACGCTGATCTGCGCCGCCTGGCCCAGGCTCCGGGGGTGGGCAAGCGCACAGCCGAGCGTCTTGCCGTCGAGCTGCGCAGCCGGTTGCAGCAGCGTTTCGCCGCCCTGGCCGATGGCGCCGCCGCCCGCGAGCCCGATCCGCACAGCTGGGCTGTTGCCGTCGATGCCGTTTTGTCTGCCGAGAGCCGCGATGAGGTGGATCTGACCCTTGCGGCCCTCGGATACGAGCCGCTCGAGATCCAGCGGGCGCTGCGGGCGGTGGCTGCCACGAGCAGCGACCAGGCTGGAGACCGCGATGCCGATGCCTGGATCCGCGATTGTCTGCGCTGGTTGTCGCAGGACGCAGCCTGACCCTGAGGCGTAAGATCAGTGTTTGCTCAGAACGGGGCTGCCGCGGGCGCCCTGACGTGCCCATGCCCCTGACCACGACCAAGAAGCAGGAACTGATCAACAGCCACCAGACCCACGGCACCGACACGGGTTCGGTCGAGGTTCAGGTGGCCATGCTGAGCGAGCGCATCAATCAGCTCACCGGCCATCTCCAGGCCAACAAGCACGACTTCTCCTCCCGTCAGGGCCTGCTCAAGATGATCGGTCGCCGCAAGCGGCTGCTCAGCTACCTCCGCGGCATCAGCCAGGAGCGCTACAGCCAGTTGATTGCCAAGCTCGGCATTCGCGGCTGAGGATCCAGCCATGGCGGGCAAGGGTCTCGGTCCTCAGCCCCCCAAGGGGCTGTCTGCACCGAGGGTCAAAGCGGCTCAGGCAAAACCTGCTGCCTCTCGGCAATCCAAGCGTGGCGCTACCAATCAGGTCATTCCTGATGTGGTGGCCAACCGCATGGCTCGGCGCATCGCCATTGCCAGCGGCATCCCTTCGTTGCTGGGTATGGCTGTGTTTGTGGCGAGTTACCTGCTGGTGACTCGTCACATTGTTGATGTGCCGCCAGGGGTGACACTGATCGCCTCCGGGGCATTGTTCTTGTTGGGGGTCTTGGGCCTGAGCTACGGCGTGCTCTCAGCCAGCTGGGAAACCCAGCCCGGCAGCCTGCTTGGGGTTGAACAGATCGGCCTCAACATCGGCCGCCTGCGCCAGTCGCTCAGGGCGATGCGCTCAGGCGGCCCTCAGGGCTGAGCTCACTCGCGCCGCAAAGTCTGCTGAACTCAAGGTCTCCAGTGCTGCGACGGGATTGTCGACGCAGAACTGGGGGCCTAGGCGTACATAGCGCGACTGCTGGTCGTCCTTGACCAGGGCCACGACGGGAACCCGGCCGCGGTTGTCGTCCTGGGCTGGTTTGTGGCGATTGAGGCATTCCCGCAGGCGATGCTGAATCGTGATGTCGCCGGCCTGATCGGCAGGCAGCTCGACCATGAGCAACTGCAGGTCGTCGACGCTGCTGCAGTCGTCGACGATCAGTTGCACGCGGTCGTCGCGGCGGTCGACCGACCCCCACAGCAGCAGCCGTGCATCGGCGATCAGGTGGTCGCTCAGACGCGCATAGCTCTTCGGAAAGACCACTGCTTCGCAGCTGCCACTTAGATCTTCGAGCTGCAGCACCGCCATGCGGTCCCCCTTGCGCGTGGTCACCTGGCGCAGTTCGCTGACCATGACCACAGCGCTCACCTTGGCTTTGTCGGCCTGCTCCTCGAGGCTGGCCAGGGCGATCGGTGCAAGCAGTTGCAGGGGTTTGGCGACGTGCTTGAGCGGATGATCTGACAGGTAGAAGCCGACCAGCTCCTTCTCCAGCCGCAGCTTCTCCTGACTGGGATAGTCGCGGGTTGGGGCCGCCTTGGGGGCCGCCGCTGCCGAGCTTTCGCCGGCATCGCTGCTGCCCCCGCCCAGTAGATCGAGCAGGTTGCCCTGACCGCTGGCGCGGTCGCGCGCCCGTGAGTTGGCCCAGTCGAGCACCAGGTCCAGATCGGCCATCAGCTGGGCGCGGTTGGCGTTGGCCTCGAGGGCGTCGAGGGCGCCCGAGTGGATCAGCGCTTCAAGAGCGCGGCGGTTGAGCTGTTGGCTGGGAATGCGGTCGCAGAGGTCGCCCAGGGAGTTGAAACGACCATCGGCCTGACGGCACTCCAGCAGTTGCCGGATCGCGCCTTCACCCAGGTTGCGAACTGCCGAGAGGCCGAACAGGATCTTGTTGCCCACCGGGGTGAAGTCGATGCCCGAGGCGTTGACATCGGGAGGCATGACCTCGATGCCCATCGCGTTGCAGTTGGCGATGTAACGCTGCACCTTGGCGCTGTCGCCGGCGTTGACGGTGAGCAGTGCCGCCATGTACGCCACCGGATAGTGAGCCTTGAGGTAGGCGGTCTGATACGTCACCGCGCCGTAGGCCGTCGAATGGCTCTTGTTGAAGCAGTATTCAGCGAACAGCACCATCTGTTCAAACAGGCCTTCGGCGAGCTTGGGGTCGACGCCCCGCGCGCTGGCACCGCTGACAAAGATGCTCTGGTGCTTCTCCATTTCGCTCTTCTTCTTCTTGCCCATGGCGCGCCGCAGCAGGTCGGCTTCACCCAGGGAATAACCCGCCAGATCCTGGGCGATCTTCATGATCTGCTCTTGGTAGACCATGATTCCGTAGGTTTCCCTCAGAATCGGCTGCAAGGTCTCATGGGCGAACTCGATCGCTTCGCGGCCGTGCTTGCGGTTGATGAATTTGGGAATCAGGCCGGCATCCAGCGGTCCAGGCCGATACAGCGCCAGGATCGAGGAGATGTCTTCCAGCGATGATGGTTTGAGATCGCGCACGATCTGGCGCATGCCGCTCGATTCGAGCTGGAAGATGCCCTCCAGATCGCCGCGGGCAAGCAGGCCATAGG